>JBJOOK010000007.1:0-24936 GCA_046051325.1 Actinomycetota bacterium
TTTGTTCTAAATAATTCTCCACCTTCAGAAACACTTGCGTTTTGCCATTCATTAACTTGCTCTTCACTAGGAATTGCAGGACCAGGACCAAATGTTGCAACATAAGCAGCTAAAGCAAGAGTCTCTTCTTCGTTATAACTTGGTTTCTTGCGCATAACTTGTGCACCTGGTGCTGCCATGGGCATACGACCAGTTGAAACTTGAAAATGAACTGAAGCTGCACCAACACCAGCAAGAGTTGGACCATCACTTGTACCTTGACCATTGAGACCATGACAAGAAGAACAACCTTCAGCAAAAAGTGCTGAACCTTTATCAACCAAAGTTTCTTCGCTACCAATTTTTGCAGCAGCAGGGGTAACTAATTTGTTAACACCACTAAATCCAATTGAAACTAAGCCAAGAGCAAAAAACAAAACTAGAACAGAAGCAAATCTGTTTCTTCTAAATTTTGCCAAGTTAGCCAATTTAAGTTATCCCTATTTCACTAAATAGATAGTTGCGAAAAGACCGATCCAGACAACGTCCACAAAATGCCAGTAATAAGAAGTAACCACAGCCGAAGTTGCCAAGCCATGGGTCATCTTTGGTCGGACATAACTTCTGGCTAATACAAATAGAAATGCGACTAATCCACCAGTTACGTGCAGGGCGTGGAAACCTGTTGTTATATAAAACACTGAACCAAATGGGGAAGAAGAAAGAGTTAAACCTTCATGTACTAATTCTGCATATTCAAAAGCTTGTCCGCCTACGAATACTGCACCCATTAAGAAAGTAATAATGAACCAAAGTCTTAAACGTTCCTTGTCGCCACGTTCAGCAGCAAAAACTCCAAGTTGAGCAGTTACAGAACTTAAAACCAAAATTGTGGTGTTAGCTGCAGAAAAAGGAATGTTCAACATTTCTGTTTCAAGTTTCCAAACATCTGGGTTAACAGCGCGAAGCGTGAAATACATTGCAAAGAGCGCTGCGAAAAACATCAACTCACTAGAGAGCCAAACGATGGTGCCGATTGCAACCATGTTGGGGCGGTTAATTCTCTGGTTTGAAAGAGTGGCACTGGACATGTTTCCTATTCTGTCACTGTATTGATGGGGGAAATGTGCTTGGGCGCGCTACATATGACTAATGTGACATTCGTGGCCGATACAACTTCACAAGCGCACGAACTACGAGTGCTGGTCTATTCCGATGATCGCCGTATTCGTGATGCAGTCATGACTGGATTAGGTAGAAGACCTGCCAAAGATTTACCAAAAATTGAATTTATTCAAGTGAAGCAGCTCCTGCAGGTGGCATGGGAATTGCTCGCAACGCCAAAGATGAAGTTTTCAATTGTCCACCAATCATTGTTTTGATTCAAAGATCACAAGATGCCTGGCTTGCAACCTGGTCAAAAGCAGAAGGTGTTGTGCCAATGCCAATTGATCCAGTTGTTTTAACGGAAGTTGCGACAACGCTGTTGCGCCGAACTGACAAAACAGCTATCCCAGTCAAATGAGTAACTCGATTTCCTGGTCGGAAATCTTTGCTTGCCTAAAAAATAAAACTGTGAAATTAAAGAATTATTACTTGGTTTAAAAGAAAAGGGTGAAAGTCCTTCCGAAATTACTTCTTTTGTCGAAGTGATGTTGGAGCATTCGGTCAAACTTGATATTTCAAATGACGCAGTAGACACCTGTGGAACTGGTGGAGATTCTTTAGGCACAGTAAACATTTCAACAGCTGCCGCTTTAGTGGTAGCAGGTTGCGGCATACCTGTTGTTAAACATGGAAATCGTGCAGCATCCTCAAAATCAGGATCAGCAGATGTATTAGAAGCACTTGGTGTTCTAACCAGCATGAATCCTGAACAGGTAAAAGAAAGTTTTGAAAAATGTGGCATTACTTTTTGCTTTGCTCCCACCTTTCATCCAGCAATGAAACATGTTGGCCCTGTTCGAAAAGAATTAGGAGTTGCCACAGTTTTTAATATCTTGGGACCATTAGCAAATCCTGCTCAACCAAAGGCACAAGTAGTTGGAGTGGCAAATTTGAAGATGGCACCAATAATTGCGCAAGTCTTAGCTAATAGAAAAACTTCGGCATTTGTGGTTAGAGGACAAGATGGTCTTGATGAAATTTCAATTGGCGGACCAACACAAATTTGGGATGTTCGAAGCGGGGAAGTTAAAGAATTCGAATTTGATGCTCAAGAACTAGGGATACCAAAAGCTGGTGTTGAAAAACTTGCTGGCGGCGATGCTTCATTTAACGCCCAACTAATTAGAAAAGCATTATCTGCAAATGGATCAGGACCAATTCAAGATGCAATATGTGTTAACGCTGCGGCCTCAATTGTGGCCTATGAAAACTTAGGGGGAGACTTTCTTACCCAAATGCAATTAGCCTTCGCTAGAGCCAAGGGAAGTGTGGAATCTGGGGCAAGTCTGCATGTTTTGAATTCTTGGGCAAATTACTCAGAAAGTGTCAGACCCCATACCTAATCTTTAAGGTATGAAAAACATAAAAATCGATTGCAATAGTTGCGTGATGAAAGATATCTCTTGTCACGATTGTGTGGTGACTTTTCTCTTGGAACAACCACAAATACTAGAAAAGCAAGAAGTTAATGCTTTTCAAGTCTTGGCAGAATCTGGATTAGTACCACCGTTAAGACACGTCAGTGGCTAGGAGTTTTCTTAGTTGTAGATGACGAGATGGCCATTGCCATTGCTTTTCAATCCAGGATCTTCCTTGCTTGCCAAGGCGAGTGCTTAATTCTTTATTAAGTAGTAATTCAACTATTTTTTCTACTAATAACGTTTCCTTTTTAGCGTTAAAAACAAATCCTGTTATTCCTTCAATAACAGCATCAGGTGCTCCACCTGAATTTCCTGCAATAACAGGCAAACCAGTAGCTGATGCTTCTAAATAAACAATTCCTAAACCTTCTACGTCAAAGCCTAAGTTTCTAGTTCTAACCGGCATTGCAAAAATATCACCTGCGGCATAAAAACCTGGTAATTCGTTCCACGAAACAGATCCAGTAATTGTTACTGATTGGTGAACATCATTATCAAACATTTGTTTATGTAAATGTTGTTTATAAGGTCCACCTCCCACAATCAACAAATGAGCATTAGGGACTTGTTTTAATACTTCTGGCCAAAGATCAATTAAAGTGTCTTGACCTTTTCGAGGCATAAGTCTTGACACACAAACCACAACTGGTCTATCAGCTAACTTGAATCTGTCTCTAACACTTTGAGCTTGTCCGTTAGTCACATTTGCTGGATTAAACATGTTGATGTCTATCCCAGGTGTTAATTGTTCAAATTTAGTTAATTCTTCATCACTGATTGCTTCAGCGATTTTTTCATAAGTGAACTTGGTTAGATAAGTTAACTTGTCGACATCTTTGACAATCTTTTGGAAAGTTTGTTTTAAGCCTGGAGTAAAGGCCCAGCCAACTTCATGACCATGAGTTAGGGCAACTGTTTTTTTCACACCATTACTTTTCAATCGAGAAGAAAGTAAACCAAGTGGGGAAGAAGCACCAAATAAAACTGATTCGCAGTTATGGTCTTTGATTAATTTCAACGCGTGATCTCCTACAGCTTTTGTGGGCAACAACATTTCGGTGTCATGTCTAAAGACTGGATATTTTTGTTCTCTGTCAAATTCTTGCCAGCCTTTGTATTTAGAACTTAAAACCACGACTTCATTTGGATCTAGGCCTTCAATTAATCCATGCACAAAGGTTTGAATCCCACCAGGTCTTGGTGGAAAATCATTTGTGATCACCAGAGTCTTAGACATATTCATTTACTTTGCCACTAGTTGGTTTTAGTAATAACTTTGTGCCTAACGCTAGCGCCCAGACAAACAAGGTAACTCTCGATAATTGCAGCAGTGTGGCAAGAAAGTCTCCTGATAGCAATTGAACGTATTGGCCTGGGTAAAGCAGTTGCGTTAAAAAGGCTGAAATAGAAAGTAAAACTATTACTTTCTTTAACTTTGTCTCCTTATTGATTAGGGCAAGAGCAGAAAGCCCACCTATCCAAACCCAAAATTGTGGTGAGAACACTCTGCTTAAAGCAATAGAAATCATCACTATCACTAAGGCTTTATCAAAAAGATTCAAATAATTTAGTTTATTTTGAAAATTTAAGATAAGCAAAATCATGAAAACTATCAAGGTGAACAGATTTAGTAAAAAGCCAATCTGGTTGGCGTAGAGAGCTTGTACTTCTAATGATCCATATCTAAAGGGATACTCAACATTTGCTCCAAATAATTTAGCTAAAACAAAAGGAGTTGCTGCAATTGATTCCACCTGTAAGCCTCTAGAGGTTTGATTATTTAAAAAGTTATTAAAACCAACGCTCCAAGTGCTCATAAATAGAATAACGAGCACAAGAGTGGATGCAAAACTTGTTGAGACTTTCTTTATTACTTTTTTGGGATAAATAACAAATAAAAGCATGGGCCAAAGCTTTACCAAGGCACCAATACTTAAGAGAAATCCTGAAAGATACGGGCGCATTTTCTTGTGGGATAAAACAATTAGAGCAAGAAGTGCAAAAAATGTGGGCACCACATCAAATCGAGTTAAAGCAAGAGGTCCCATCAATATTGGCCACAAGATCCAAAACCAAGCGCCACTTAAACCATTAATACTTGTGGAAGATGAATTAAATTTAAATCGATTTAGCCCAGTCATTAATAAAGCAATCAAAATAAGTAGATCAAAAATAATCATAAATATTATGAAACCTGTCAAAGCATTACCAAAAATCCATTGGGGAATTGCAAATACAACTCCAGCAAGGGGTGGGTATTGCCACATTGGATCATCAATGGGAAAAATTCCTTTAACTAATCCTTTGGCCCAGAAGTTATATAAATCAACATCGCCTTTTAACCATTTACCTTCTGGATAGGGAAGTACCAGGGTGATGAATAAGAAGAGCACATATCGAGATGCACTCCAGGAGAAAAATAGCGCCGGAATGTTTCGAAGAAACAAATTAATAGATCTCACGAGTCAAAGGGTAGTAGCAAATTGCTGTTTTGACTTAAGTGCGTAATCTAATAGTCGTGCGCTTAAACGTAATTAGTGATGTTCATGCCCGGATCGATGCTTTAGCTGAAGCCGGCAAAAATGCTGATGCCCTTATTTGCTTAGGTGATCTTTTGCTTTACACAGATTACGAAGATCCAGGAAACGGCATCATGGGTTCTCTTTTTGGTGCAGAATTAAATACCGAATTTATCAGACTTAGAACTGCTAATCGATTTGATGAAGCAAGAGCAGTGGCAATGAAGAAATGGGATGAATTAGGTAATCGAGAAGAACTAATTAATGGTGAAGTTCAAAAACAATATGAACAAATATTTAAGGCAATGCCAACTCCAACTTACATAACTTATGGAAATGTTGATCGCCCAGAATTCTGGCCTAATTTTAAAAAAGAAGGAATGACTGTTTTAGACGGTCAAGTTGTTGAAATTGGCGGATTAAAATTTGGTTTCGTTGGTGGAGGATTGAAAACTCCTTATCGCACTCCCTATGAAATAACTGATGAAGAATTTCAAAAGAATGTTGACGCTCTTGGTCCAGTAGATGTTTTATGTTCCCATATCCCGCCTGCAATTGCAGATATTACTTTTGATGTTGTAGCTAGAAGATTTGAAAGAGGAAGTCTTGCGTTGTTGGAATACATAAAGAAGTATCAACCCAAATATTCTCTCTTTGGTCATGTTCATCAACCACTTGCAAGTAGAACCAGAGTGGGAAAAACAGAATGTGTAAATGTTGGCCACTTTAGAGCAACAAAGCGCCCATTTGTCCTTGATTTGTGAAGAGATTTAACATCTATATTCAAGCAATGTATTCTATTGCTCTAGCAAAAACGAAATAAGGAGATCTGAGACAAAAGTGTTTTACTATGTTGTGAAATACGTTTTCTTGTGGATTCCTTTACGTTTAATGTTTAGACCTTGGACTAAAGGTAAAAGAAATATTCCTAAAACTGGTGGAGTAATTTTTGCTCCCAACCATAATTCTTTTATTGATTCTATTTTTCTCCCATTAATGGTTAGAAGAAGAATTACCTTCCTAGCAAAGATTGATTACTGGCGCGGTTCTGGAATTAAGGGATTTGTTTCCAAATTATTTTTCACAGGTGTTGGCCAAGTTCCAATTGATAGAGCAGGTGGATCTGCGGCAGAAGCTGCATTAAGAACTGCAATTGACATTTTAAATAAAGGTGATGCTTTAGGAATTTATCCAGAAGGAACAAGATCTCCAGATGGAAGACTTTATAGAGGTCGAACTGGTGTTGCTCGTATGGCATTAGAAGCAAAAGTTCCAGTAGTACCTGTTGCCATGATCGGCACTTACGAATTACAACCTGCAGATCGAATGGTTCCTAAAGTTGGACGAGTTGGAATCATTTTTGGTAAGCCTTTGGACTTCTCACAGCACTATGGCGATGCTCGAAATGCTGAGACCTTAAGAAAGGTCACCAACGAAATCATGGAAGCAATCAGGGAATTATCCGGACAAGAATATGTAGATATTTATGCTTCAGCAGCCAAGGAAGCCCTTAAAGAACGCGAATAGTGCGTTTACGATAAAATTAAGACTTCACTACTTAATTACTTAAGGATGTTTGAAAATGCGCGTTGGCATTCTTACTGGTGGCGGAGACGCTCCAGGACTTAATAACGTTATTCGTGGTGTTGTCACCAAAGGTATCAACGCATACAAATATGAATTTGTTGGTTTCAAAGATGGTTGGAAAGGTCCTTTAGAAGGATTAACTCGTCCCGTAACTTTGGCTGACGTTGCTCACATCAATGATGAAGGTGGCACAATTCTTGGATCATCAAGAACTAACCCAATCAAAATTGAAAACGGTGTAGCTCGCATTGAAGAAAACTTGAAAAAACTTAAAGTTGATGCCCTTATCGCTATTGGTGGGGAAGACACTCTTGGTGTTGCCACACAATTGCATCAAAAGAACTTCAAAGTAATTGGAGTTCCAAAAACTATTGATAATGATCTTTCAAATACCGATTACACCTTTGGTTTTCAAACCTCTGTAGCAATTGCTACCGAAGCAGTAGATCGTTTACACACCACCGCTCGTTCTCATCACCGCGTATTAGTCGTTGAAGTAATGGGACGTCATGCTGGCTGGATTGCCTTAGAAACAGGTATGGCAGGAGATGCCGCTGTTACTTTAATTCCAGAAGAAAAATATGACATCAATCAAGTTGCTGCTTGGGTTAAAAAGCGATTTGAAAGAGATCAATACGCAATCGTCGTAGTTGCCGAAGGCGCCTTAAGCACTGAAGGCGATCTTGTAACAAAAGATTCAACTCTTGATGCTTTTGGTCACGTAAAACTTTCAGGTGTTGGCGAAGGATTAGCAAGGAGATTAGAAGAATTAACTGGAATTGAATCAAGAAGTGTTGTGTTAGGACATTTACAACGCGGAGGAACTCCAGTTGCTTTTGATAGAAATCTAGGAAATCGTTTAGGACTTGCAGCAGCAGATGCATTAAATGATGGCGCTTTTGGACAAATGGTTGCGCTACATGGCACAAACATTGTTAGAGTTGCATTAGAAAGTGCAACAGGAGTATTAAAGACAGTTCCAGCGGAGAGATACCGCGAAGCTACCGCTTTTTTTGGAGCGTAAAAATGTCACCGCAAAATTCCCCAGCGGTTACATCAGCGAAACAGCAGCCTGAATGGCCTGACGCTGATGAACTAAATCGTGTCGTCAAAGAACTTAAAGCATTACCTCCTTTGGTATTTGCAAGTGAATGTGATTTATTAACTCAAAGACTTGCTGATGTTTCACGCGGTGAAGCATTCTTTTTAACTGGTGGCGATTGTGCTGAAACTTTTGCTGCCAACACTGCTAATTCAGTTAGAGCACGATTAAAAACAGTTCTGCAAATGGCAGTTGTTTTAACTTATGGTGCAACTCTTCCAGTAGTTAAAGTTGGTCGAATTGCTGGTCAATACTTCAAACCAAGAAGTTCCAATGAAGAAACTATTAATGGAATATCTCTTCCCTCATACCGTGGTGATGCTATTAACGATGTTGCCTTTACCCCAGAAGCTAGAAGACCAGATCCACAAAGATTAATTAGAGCTTACAAATCTTCAAATGCCACATTAAACTTAATTAGATCTTTTTCTCAAGATGGTTCTGCTGACTTAAGAATGGTTCATGCTTGGAACAGAGATTTCGTTGCTAATTCTGATTCAGGTAAAAAATATGATCAACTAGCAAAAGATATTGATCGCGCCCTTGCATTCATGCATGCCTGTGGTGCAGATCCTGTTGAATTTAGATCAGTTGAATTCTTTACTGCTCACGAAGCACTACTTCTTGATTACGAAAAAGCAATGTCAAGAACAGATTTTGTAACTGGTAGAACTTATGACACTTCTGCTCACTTCTTATGGATGGGAGAGCGAACTCGTGAACCAAATGGTGCACATGCTGAGTTCATGGCTTCTATTCAAAATCCAATTGGTTGCAAAGTTGGACCAAAAGCAGATCCTGCTGATGTTGTGAAGATGGTTCAAAAACTTGATCCTGATAAAACACCAGGAAGATTAACTCTAATTAGTCGTATGGGTGTGGGAAATGTATTAGAGAAATTACCTCCCATTATTGAAGCTGTTGAAAAATCAGGACATCCTGTTATTTGGGTATGTGACCCAATGCATGGCAACACTAGAGAATCAGCATCTGGTTTAAAGACTAGAGAATTTAGTGATGTCTTAAGTGAAATCAGAGATTTCTTTACCGTTCATCGCCAACTTGGAACTCATCCTGGTGGAATGCACATTGAATTAACCGGAGACGATGTAACTGAATGTATTGGTGGAATATCTGGTGTAATGGAAAAAGACTTACCAATGCGTTACGAAACAGCTTGTGATCCAAGACTAAACCGCGTGCAAGCATTGGAATTAGCCTTCCAAGTATCAGAAATGCTTGCCAAATAACAACCATTAAGTAGGTTTAGTTTCAATGAATAAGCGCACCCAAATCATTCTTGGCTCAGTTCTTGGTTTATTGGTGATTAGCGTTATTGCCAGTGCTGCTTTATCAAATTATCGAGTGAATCGAATTGAAGCAATCTTGAATCCTCAACCTTCAGCTTCTGTTGAAGATGGGGTAGTGACCTTAGACAAAATGGTAGTCACCATTCTTAATGGTACAAATCGTGAAGGTTTAAGTACCAGACTTGGTTCTCGCTTAGAAACTTTTGGAGTTTTTGTTACCAAGATTGATAACTATAAGAAAAGAAATATTGAAACCAGTGAATTGCTTTACAGACCAGATGCCATTGAAGCTGCCACCAAATTAGCTCAAGTAGCAGGTATTCAGAAATTAACTCCTTATCCAGCCTTTGAAGCAAATGAATTTGCTACCATAATTACTGGTTATGATCTTCCTGAACCTTTCCCAGAACAAATAGATTCGACTAGTACTCAACCTTAAAATGAAACTTTTAACCCACGAGATTTCTACCCCATGGGGAAAAATTGCTAGCGTAGTTGATGTCACAAATACTCCAACAGTAATTGGCGCAGGATTTAAACCATTAGCAAAATTGATTAAACAATTGCCTGAAAAATATAAAGAGTTTGATTTCAAAAAAGATACAAAATTAGCTGGGGTTACTGAGGTTGTTAATGATTGGATTGATGGCGATTTGGATGCTTTTTCTCAATTAAAAGTTTTGCAACCTGGTGGAGATTTCATGCAAAGCTGTTGGAAAATGTTAAGAAAAGTAAAAGGTGGAAAAGTTATCAGTTATCCAGATCTTGCTGAAAAAGCAGGAAATGCCAAAGCAGTAAGAGCTGCTGGATCTGCTTGTGCCAAGAATCTAATTGCACCATTTATTCCATGTCATCGTGTTGTGAAGACTGGTGGGGCTATTGGGAATTACGCATTTGGTATTTCCCTCAAGAAGTTGTTATTAACACACGAAGGTATCCACAACTTGCGCTAACTCGGTGAGCCAAGTTCACCTAAATGTTGTAGCCTCGAAGGATGACGACGTTTACACGCCGCCCTACCCGTTATCTAATAATCGGTGCCTTGGCCGCTTTAATCTCAACAAACTTACAATTCTCAGCACAAGCAACTCCTACGGCAATTGCCATTGTCATGGAAGTTCCTGATTATCCAGGCAAAGACAAACTCACCAAGGGTGTAGAAAACTCCAGTGTGAAAAAAGTTCAAGCAGCTTTGATTGAACTTGGTTATGACATTTCAACCGCTAATGGCAAATATGGACCATCAACTACTAAAGCCATTTCAGCTTTTTATAAAGACTTAGGGGACACCGATGATGGAACATCTTTAGGAAAAATAGGTTGGACCAAAATATTTGAATCCCTAGATGAACAAAGAGCAGATGAAAAAATTGCTGAGCAAGTTGCTGCTCAACCTGTAGCAGTAGATCCAGCTTTAGCTGCAGTTATTGCTGCAACTTCTGGTGCAACTATTGATCGAGGCAAGAAAACTAAAGTTGTTAAGTTATCAAAGCGAGTAAGTGCCTTTGCTCGGTTTATTTCCATGAAAGAATCCCATCGAAACTGCAAATCAATTGGTCGAAGTGGCAAATATCGAGGTCGCTGGCAGATGAGTCCTTCTTTTTGGAAAACCTATGGCGGCAAGCAGTTCGCTTCCAAACCCGACAAAGCAAGTTGTCGAGATCAAGACTTAGTTGCCTACAACGGCTGGATAGTTCGCGGCTGGGCTCCTTGGGCCTATTGATTAAATTGGTTTTATGAGCAAATTTTCCTACCTTGGAGTTTTAGCTTTCATCCTTTTTGGCACCGTTTGGCTAGAAATAATCTTGCAAGCAAGAGTGCTTAGAAAACTAAAGAGATTAGTTTTAACAATTACTCCAGTTGTCGTTTTATATGTTATTTGGGATTACTACGCAATTACAAATAACCATTGGTTCTTTGATGAAACAAAAGTTACCGGAATTATTTTATTTGGATTCTTACCAATTGAGGAATTACTCTTCTTCATCATCGTGCCAATTGCTGCATTGCTGTCATTTGAAGCTGTTAGATCAATTAAGCAAGAAGTTGCAGGGGATGAGAAATGACCTACATCCAAATTGGCATAATTTATTGTTTACTTGCTGTTGTCTTAGATTTGTATATTCTTAAAACTAAAGTCTTAAAGTTACGAATGTTTTGGTTGAGCTACGTTATTGTCTTGTTCTTCCAATTTGTAACTAATGGAATTTTAACAAAAAACTTAATAGTCAGATATAACGACTTTGCAATAATCGGGGGAGACTACACAAATAAAACTCCACCAATGATTGGTGATGGCAGATTATTTTATGCACCAGTTGAAGATGTGTTTTTTGGTTTTTCCATGATCCTCATCACGATCTCGATTTGGATTTGGTTAGGTAGAAATAATATTCAAAGAAAACCATATTCTGGTTCTCCACCAAAGTGGTGGCCTAAAGGTCATTGGTACGGAACTAAAAAATAATTTAAATTACTTTAGCAATTCCTTGCACGTGTCCTTGCCCAAATTCATTTCTAGCTTTAACACCTTCACGCCAAGCAGGAATTGCAACTTTTAATCTTTGAGTCATTGATACTTTGGCACGTTTATTAAATACTTCATAATCAATTGCTTCAACTGCATCAACAATTCCGCAATAAAGAATTCGAGCTGCTTCAATGCAAGGTCTTGATGAAGGATGAAGGAATTCAATTCCAGATCTAGATTTTTCTTCTAATTGCTTAACTCTTTGAATTTGAAACTTTAAGGCATCTTTAACATTTTTATCTGCAACTCTTCTTTGAAGGTAAGCTCTATCAACTCCAAATTTTGCTAATTCTTCTATTGGTAAATAAATTCTTCCTCGAGTTAAGTCCTCAGAAACATCTCTAACAAAATTTGCTAATTGAAAAGCAATACCTAAGTCTTGCGCTCTTTCATAAGCAATCTGAGAAGTTGGTTCCAGAATTGGCACCATTTGTAAACCAATAACAGCAGCGGATCCATAAACATATTCGTGTAAATCTTCAAAGGTTTGATATTCAGTAATAGTTAAATCCATGCGCATTGAGTGAAGAAATGCTTCAAATAGTTCTCTTGGTATTTCCCAACGATTAACGGTGTCAACTACAGCTTTACAAATTGGATTATCTGATTTGCCACGTTTTAAGTCTCGTAAGAATTCATTGCCCCAGTTCACTAACCAATCAGATTTTTCTTGATCAGTTAAGGTGCTCGATAAATCATCCACAATTTCATCTGCATAACGGGCAAAGCCATAAAGAGCATGAACATAAGGTCTTTTTCCTGGAGGCAGTAAAAGTGTTGCTAAATAATAGGTTTTTCCATGTTTGGAGTTAAGTTTTCGACATCTTTCATATGATTCCTGCATATCAGGATCAGTAATTCCTGAAGCAGTTAATTCACGCTTTGACATGATTAATATTTTCTATTTGACCTTGAATTGTAATTTTTATCTTTACCTAGAATTCTTTCGGCAGCTAAACGTCCACTGATTAATACCATCGGAACACCCACACCTGGTTGAGTTCCAGAACCAGCAAACACAACGTTTTCACCCCACATGTTGCCTGGTCTAAATGGACCTGTTTGAAAGAAAGTGTGAGCAGAAGCAAAAGGTGCTCCATTTTTCATTCCTTGTTGTTCCCATTCCAAAGGACCGGTTACATGTTCAACTTCAATGTTTTCACCAAAGCCTTCATAACCGCGTTCTTCCAAAACTCGAACCATTTCATCTCTATATCGAGGAGTTTCTTTAACCCAATCAATCTTTGATCCAGTATTTGGAGTTGGAAATAAGACGTAATAAATTTGTTTGCCACTTGGTGCTAATTCTGGATCTGAAAGAGTTGAGTTGGTAACTAAAAGACTTGGGTCTTGCATGAATTGTTCTTTTTCAATCAGATCATCAAATACACCCTTCCAGTCTTTACCGAAATGAATGTTGTGGTGAGCAATGTTTGGATATTTCTTTTTGCTTCCGGCAAGTAAAACCATGGCAGAAGGAGAGTATTTAAGTCTTTTTACAGACCAAGGAACTTCGCCCAAAAGGTTTTCGTAAGCCACAGGAAGATCTGGGTTAAGAACTACTACGTCAGCAGCAATTCTTTCGCCAGTTTTTGTAATTACAGCAGTGGCACGATTACCACTTTTTTCAACCTTTGTAATTTCAGTGTTGTATTTAAACTCCACACCATGTTTTGCAGCAGCTGCAGCTAATGCGCGAGGTACTGCATGCATGCCACCTTTAGGAAAGAAAACACCTGCAACAGAATCCATATATGCAATAACTCCATAAATAGCTAATGCTTGATAAGGAGAAAGACCTGCATACATTGCTTGGAAGGAATAAACTCTTTCGGTTCTGAAATCTTTTAAGTATTGTTGCGCTTTTGGTGCAAGTCTTCTAAAACCACCAAGTGCAACTAGTTTTGCCAAGTTTGGGGTAAGAAGATCTAGGGGAGAGTCTATATTTCTATCAATGAAATCTTTCATTTCATATTGATAAAGCTTGGAAACAAAATCAACGTATTTTAAGTAACCTTTAGCTTCATCAGCACCAATTACTTCTTCAATTTCTTGAGCCATTCTTTGAGGATTGGCATGAACATCTAATTGAGAACCATCGTGATAATAAGCGCGATATAGAGGAGAAACTGGTTCTAAATCTAACCAGTCGTGCATATTTTCGCCAACACAATCAAATGCATCAGCAATTAAATCTGGCATTGTTAAAACAGATGGACCAGTATCAAAGTTGTAACCATCTTTAACTAATAAACCGTTTCGCCCCCCTGGAACTGATTCTTTTTCAATAACAGTTACTTTTCTTCCCTTACCAGATAAACGAAGTGCGGTTGATAATCCTGCTAAACCTGCACCAACAATTACTACATGATCAGTTGGACCCTTAACGGTTCGCATGCGACCTGGAATCAATCGGGTTGGTGAATAGCTCATGGTCATACTCTTCTAGATGTTGCGGCAAGTGCCAACTCGGAAAACGCTTCCTTAGCCTGGGCTGTGACATTTGCCTCAGCCAAAGCCTGCTGGGACTGGTTCAAAAGACTAGAAATCATGGATTCAACTTCACTTAAGGCCCCGGTGGCAGTGACAACTTCTCGCAAGGTGGCTACACCTTGGTCATCTAGATCCTTACCAAAATGTTTATTCAGTTCACTCTTTTGAGCATCATTAGCTTTTTGATAAGTCATTTCAATTAACACTGTTCTTTTGCCTTCTCTTAAATCATCGCCTGCAGGTTTACCCGTTTCTGAAGGATCACCAAATACTCCCAGCACGTCATCTCTTAATTGAAAAGCTTCACCCAAAGGAAGACCATAATCTGTATAGGTTTGTAAAATTTGTTTGTTATCTGTAGCAAGAGCACCACCTAAGTGAAGTGGTCTTTCAATTGTATATTTGGCAGATTTATATCTGATTACATTTAATGCATTTTCAATAGAACCGCCACCACGTGCTTGTTCGAAGATATCTAAATATTGTCCAGCCATTAATTCAGTTCTCATCAAGTCATAAATCTTTTTTCCTCTAAATAAATCTGGCGCAGATAACCCTGAATTCATTAACATTTCATCAGCCCAGGAAAGCAATAAATCACCTAACAAAATTGCTCCACCACCACCAAATTGTTTTTTATCACCTAACCATTTAGATTCTTGATGCATGGTTTCAAATCTTTTGTGTATTGAAGGTTTGCCACGTCTTGTGTCAGATGCATCCATCACATCATCGTGAACAAGAGCACAAGCCTGTAAAAGTTCTAAGGCAGTGGATGCACAAATTAATTCTTTGGAATCTTTTCCGCCAGCACCGATATAACCCCAATAACAAAAAGCAGCACGTAATCTTTTTCCGCCTGATAAAAATTCATGTGCAAAATCTGCTAATGGATCAAGGGATGACGAAACTTTATTTAAGATTGGTCTTTGTGCCTTGATGAAATCATCAAGGCATTCTTGAACGCGAGGGCGTATATCTAAAGCTTTCATTGGTGAAAAGAGATTATCGGATTCTTCGAGATTTGATAACAGTTGCGATGTTGGCTATGAGACCCATTGAGCCTAGGAATTGTTTAAAGGAGGATCTGCCACCCAAAATTGCTACTGTAGGTAGCAAATAGGTTCCTAGAAAAGTTCCTGCTCTAATTGCAAGATCTTCATCAAGTTCTGGTAATTCAATACTCGCCATCTTGGATGCAACACCACTGCCATCAACTACCGCAACTTTAAAATCTGCAGCAGTTAATTCTTTAACCCAAGCTCCGCCTTCAAATTTTTCATTGGCAACTCTGGTGTGACCAGCCATCGCGCTGTAAGCATTTCTATTAATGACCAAGAATGAAGCATCAATATCTGTGCCTTCGTTTTCATTCATTGGGGTTGGTAGAGATAACAAAAAGTTTGCAATCACAGCAGGTTCTGTTTTATTCAAAATTGTTGGTTGAACTAGTAGCGCATCTAGATTGTTTTCTTGAAGACAATTAATACTTAATGCCACAGCATCAGGAGTTAACTTGATTCCTGGTTCAATAAATACTAAATAGTCACCAGTAGCTTTGAAAGCAATTCTTTGACATCCCCAAGCTTTACTAGTCCAAGATTCTGGCTTATCTGATTCATGTCCTTTGTCTTCAAGTGCTAAAACATCAAAGTTTGTTAAATGGTGTTGATCTTTTGCTTCACGAATTGTTGAGACTGCATCTTCGAAATGAGCAGGAATCAGAATTGATACTTGGTCACTAACACTTGATGCCGCATTATTTAATTCAATTTCATCAACTTCAGGTCTAATGAAAACTTTATAAGCCGTATAGATTGCAGCAGCTGCTCCACCAAGTGCTAGTAAGAAACCTAAACCGCTTGATTCTTTTTCGTCATCACTCATTTAATTGCCTTTAATAGTTTTATAAACAAAGGCAACAATTATGTAAGCCATAACTAAAATTGCTACCAGAAAACTATTGAAGCTATCAGCCAAGAATCTGGCACAAAAAATTATGAAAACAAAAATCCAAGAGTAAGTCAATATTGGCATACGGGTGGAATAACGATCATTCTTTGAGTTTTGCCCACTAAGCAACATTACGATTAACACAATTACAAAAGTTACTAATTGTGCTTTTATTGGCGATAATCCAAGTACTGCGGGCTTATCAATCCAAGTAAGCCAGCTATGAAAACCTGCTTTTACAAACAAAGCATCAAGGGCAATTAATAAACCTGTAGTGGCAAAAGCTGCTGTTAAGGGAGACATGGCAACTGCTCGAGAAATTCTTCGAGAAATAACTATTCCTATATATATTGCAGAGCTCCAAATTAGGGGAGTAACGAATGGAACATAAAGTATTTGGAAACCAAGTCTGTATGTGTAATTAATATCGCCAAGGATAAATCCTGTTGCTGAATTTATTGCTAAAGCCGAGAAACTTATTCCTAAAGAAACCACCATAAATGTGGCCGCCCAGGCCATTCCCCACCAAATAAATGCGTGAGCAGTAGTTGCTACAAAGAGAAAGAAGACTATAAAGAAAGTTAGTGAATCTTTACGATCAAGAGGAAAGATTGGCCAAAGTGTTGTTCCTAAAACTCCTAATGCAAAGAAAACCCAAGGAATTGTTCTAAAGCCTGCTGTTGGTCCACCGGAATCACGGTGAGGTCCTCGATAAACCCGAATACTCATATGTTTATTGTCCTTTAGCCCTTTAAAGCCACATCAGTTGGTATTGCTCCACTTAGTCTTACAAGTTCCTCATAAGTGGTGGGGAATACAAAATGGGGATGACCTGCTGCGGCCCAAATTTCATCAAACTTCTTAAAAGTTTCATCAATCAAGATCTTCATCTTTGTTGTATGCCCTAAAGGTGGAACTCCACCAATGGCATAACCGGTTACCTCACGTGTTTTATCAGCATCTGCTTTACCAACTTTGGAAACGTTGAAAGCTAAAGCCACTTTGTCTGTATCTACTTTGTTTTCACCAGAAGTAAGAACTAAAACAGTTTCCCCATCTGCTTCAAACACTAAAGACTTAACAATTTGTCCGACTTGCACTCCTAAAGTCGCTGCTGCTTCATCAGCGGTACGAGCTGTCTCTTTGGTTTGGATCACTTCCCCTTTGATGCCTAGTTCAGATGCAGCTTTTCGAAACTTGGTGACTGAAGGATGCTCGCTCTGGCTCATCCCTCAAGGCTACGCACTCACCCCATGGTTGACCTTTGTCAGTGGAAGGTGATTAACTTGGGTTATTCGAACAGGTGTTCGGATAGTGAAGAAAAGGGCATTTTCCCCTGAATGACCCTTCTTCACTTTTGATTCAAATGGCGATTTACACCCCTTTAATCGCCATTTGGCATCAAATGAAAAAACCCATCGTTTGACTCTTTCGCAGAAAACATGCGGGGAAGCTTTTTTCTCGGGAGAGTCAAACGTCCTAATTAGAAGTCGTCTTCCTCCGACTTAATTTAAAAAGAGGATAAGTCTATTTTGCAACAAAGTTTCACGCACTTAAATGTTTCTTCTGCTTATTCACTTCGCTACGGCACAGCTTTGCCTGAAAAAATAGTTGCTAAAGCTTCATTTCATAACTTTTCTAAAGTTGCAATAACTGATCAAGACACCATGTCTGGGGCAATTAACTTTGTCCACAACTGCATGATTCAAGGAATTACTCCCATAGTTGGAGTTGATTTTAATTTAGGTAAATCAAGAGCTTTAGTGCTTGCTCGCGGCAAAAATGGTTGGCGAGATTTATGTCGACTAGTAAGCAGTGCTCATCAAAAGGAACGCGGCAAACCCGTTTTAGATGTTTCTTTGTTATGGGAAAAGATGCAACAAGGAAACCTAGTAGCAATACTAGGAATCAATTCTGAAATTGGTCAAAGTGTATTAAGAAACAGAATTGATTTAGCAAACAGTTTCTTACAAAACTGGTTAAGTCATGTTGATAGAAATGATGTAGTAATTGAAGTAACAGCTCACCCTAATTCTCATAGAGTCACAGATCCTAAATACTCATTAAGCACAGCTAGCAAAATGGCAGCTTTTGCTAAAGATAATCGTTTAAGAGCAGTGTTAACAAATGCTGTGAGATACCTAGACCCAGAAGATGCCATTGTGGCTGAATTACTTGATTCAGTTGAAACTAAGAAACAAATGAGGTTTGAACAAGTAACAGGCTTTAGAGGTTCTGCGTACTTAAAATCAAGTGCTGATATGGCACAAGTTGCCTACAACATTGGAAAACATTTAAGCAGTCCTGAAACTGCAACGTTGTTATTAAAATTTACTCAGCAAATAGCAGAAGAATGCAGTTTAGATCCGGTTAAAGATATTGGCATTGGTTCTATAAGTGTTCCGGAAAATGATGTGGTTTTAGGTAAAAATAGTTTAGAACCAATGAAAGTATTAGTGGATAAATGTCAATCAGGTTTAACTAAATTAGGTTTTGGGCACAAACTTGAATATCAAGAAAGATTAAGCCAAGAATTAAGTGTTATTAACCAATTGGGTTTTGCAGGATATTTCTTAACTGTGGGTGAAGTTGTTGATTTAACTAAACAAATGGGGGTACGAGTTGCAGCTAGGGGATCAGGGGCTGGAAGTTTAGTTAATTTTACCTTAGGAATATCAGGTATTGATCCTGTTAAATATGGACTACTAATGGAAAGGTTTTTATCTCCTTTAAGAAGTGCGTTACCTGATATTGATATTGATGTGGAATCAGATCGAAGACTTGATATTTATGCTGCAATTTATGAAAGATTTGGTAAAGATCGTGTGGTTTGTATTTCAATGCGGGAAACCTATCGAGTAAGGCATGCCGTTAGAGATGTTGGTGCAGCACTTGGTTTACCCCCTGGAGAAATTGACGCTTTTGCCAAAACCTTCCCACGAGTAAGTGCTAGAAGAGCTAGAGAAGTTTTAAGTCAATTACCAGAGTTAAGAAAATCATCTTTTACCCGTTTAATGAGTGAAGGAAATCTTGATTTATATCTTGATTTAGTTGAAAAACTAGATGGCCTACCAAGGCACTTAGCAATGCATCCTTGTGGAGTTATTTTGTCGGATAAAACTCTTTTAGATAGAACCCCAGTTGAACAAAGTGGAGCCAAGTTTCCGATGAGTCAATTTGATAAAGACGATGTGGAATTAATGGGTTTTCTTAAACTAGATGTTTTAGGTATCAGAATGCAATCTGCCATGGCTTATAGCTTGCAAGAAATAAAACGAGTAGACAAAGTAGATATCAATCTTGATGAGATCTCTTTGGAAGATGAGAAAACTTTTAAGTTAATTCAATCAACTAAAACACTGGGTTGCTTTCAAATAGAGTCCCCAGGACAAAGAGAACTAATTGGCAAATTTGGACCACAAAACTTTAATGATCTAATAATTGATATTTCTCTATTTAGACCAGGTCCAGTTAAATCTGACATGATCACACCTTTTCTAGAAGTAAGACAAGGTAGAAAAGCTCTTCCTGTGTTACATGAAAAGATTGATCCCATTGTTCAAGAAACTAGCGGGGTAGTGGTTTTTCATGAACAAGTAATAAAACTAATTAGTGTCATGACTGGTTGCTCTTTAGCGCTGGGGGATGAAAAACGTCGCGCTATGGGCTCTTTTGAAGGCCAAATAGAAGTTGAAGAGTGGTTTATTTCCTCTGCCCGAAAATTGAAATATTCTCATGAGTTAATTAACCATATTTGGGAAATACTTAAAGCTTTTGCATCCTTTGGTTTCTGTAAAGCTCATGCTGGTGCTTTTGCACTTCCTACTTATCAATCTGCTTGGTTAAAAACTCATCACACTGCAGCATTCTTAGCTGGAGTATTAACCCATGATCCGGGAATGTATCCCAAAAGATTAATTGCTAATGATACTAAAAACTTTGGCATAGCTCTACTTGGTCTTGATGTTAATAAATCAGATCAGTGTTATCGAGTAGAAAAAAGTGGAGATAGATATGGCATCAGATTGTCTTTACAAGATGTCAGATCAATTAGTAGTGCTGAAATGACCAGAATTGTAGAAAACAGACCTTTTGCATCTTTAGCAGATTTTTGGCAAAGAGCACAAGTTTCTAAAAATGTCACCGAAAATATTATTTTGGCTGGCGGGTTTGGTTCAATATTGCCAAGTCAACTAAATAGAAGAGATTTATTACTGCAACTATCTGACTTAGAACATAACTTAGGAGTAATCAGCAATCAACTAATTTTAGATGTTTCCACTACTCCTGAAAATGTTTCTTCAGGTTTACCTGATTTTACAAAGAGTGAAAACATTATTAATGAATTACAAGTATTAGGACTTGATGCCAGTAGTCACTTAGTTAATTCCTATATTCCGTTCTTTAAAGAATTAGGAGTAACTCCTGCCAAATCATTAGTTTCTTTAACTGGGGGCAAAGAAGTATTAGTAGCAGGAGTAAAAGTTACTACTCAAACTCCACCAGTTAGAAGTGGCAAAAGAGTTATTTTTCTAACCATTGATGACCCCACAGGACCAAGTGATGCAGCTTTCTTTGAAGATGTGCAAAGTTATTACGCCTCAACTGTTTATAGCTCAGTTCTGCTTTTAGTAAGAGGGGTTTTAAGAAGAACTGGGCCTAGGGGAGTTTCTGTTAGGGCAACTGGTTGCTGGGATCTAGGTGAAATGTTTAGCATTTATCAACAAAAAGGAATAAACGAAGTTAAAAAAGTAATTGAGTTAAGCCCTGGAGCAAAACCAAACCCTTACCGGGTGAAGGCAGGCGGCATGTCTGTGGGAAGAAGAACTTTGTTAACTAATAAAAGCGAGATGATTGAACTATGACTCATCGCCAAATCTTAAAACTTCCTCATATAGAACTTACTGGGGATGATTCAAATTCCAATATTTTGCATGTTGATATGGATGCCTTCTTTGCTTCAGTGGAATTAAAAGATCGACCTGAATTAAGAGGAACTCCTGTAATTGTGGGTCACAGTGGAGGTCGAGGAGTTGTAACTTCTGCAACTTACGAGGCACGCAAATTTGGCATTCATGCTGCCATGTCAATGAGTGAAGCTTTAAGAAAATGTCCTGGGGCAACAGTAATTGAACCAAGTCATGAAAAATATGAAGCAGTTTCAAATCGATTGCAAGATATTTATTATTCAATGACTCCTTTGGTCGAACCACTAAGTGTGGATGAAGCATTCTTAGATGTTTCAGGTTCTAGAAAACTTCTAGGAACACCTACTGAAATTGGTCACAAATTACGAGAAAAAGTTTTCCTACAAGAAAACATCACTTGTTCAGTTGGAGTAGCCCCCACAAAATTTATTGCCAAATTAGCTTCCACTAGAGCTAAACCTGATGGACTGCTAGTGGTTTCACCGGAAGAAGTAATTGCGTTTTTACATCCTCTCCCAGTAGGTGCACTTTGGGGCGTGGGAGGAAAAACTGAAGAAGTATTAGCTCGCTTAGGTTTATTTAAAGTTTCAGATATTGCCAATTTGCCACTTAATACTTTAAGAAGAGCATTAGGTGATGGTTTAGCTGAGCATTTGCATGAATTGTCCTGGGGACGAGATGAACGAAGTGTGGAACCCTATGAACCAGAAAAAAGTATTGGAAACGAAGAAACATTCTCAAAAGATTTAGATGAAGCAGAAGATATTTTAAGAGAAATACTAAGACTTAGCGAAAAAGTTGCAACGCGTTTAAGAGCAGCTGAACTTATGGGTCGAACCATTGTGTTAAAGGTTAGATTCTCCAACTTTTCCACCATCACCAGATCCAAAACCATCACCGATCCCATTGATGGCACCAAAGACATATACGCCATCACCAAAGCTCTCTTTGAAAACCTAAAACTTGATCGAGTCAGAGTCAGATTGGTGGGAGTAAGGGTTGAAAAGCTGGAAGAGGCCGAAACTGCCTCCCGGCAGCTGCTTTTAGGGGAAAACGAGAAGGGTTGGCGAGAAATCGACAAGGCCAGCGACAAGGCCAGCGCCCGATTCGGGGAAGAGGCCGTCAAGCCGGCACGACTCATCGATTAAGACCTGCACTCCAATGTGACGAGCAAGAGTAAAAGTCGTATTCTTAAATTAGGCAATACTCCTTATATACGAGCGGGGAACCAAGAACAGTGGCACTTTCAGATCGCGAACAAAAGCTACTTGAGCAAATGGAAAAGGCCCTTTATGCCGAAGATCCAAAATTTGCTTCAAGTCTTCGTCGCTCTGGTTTAACCATTGCTCCAGGAGAACGCCGTCACGTAATTCTTGGTCTACTAGCTCTTGTTGCAGGATTAGCACTTGTGTTTGGTTCAGTGGTTTCCAAAATGGTAATTGTAGGAATTCCAGGATTCTTATTGGTGCTAACAGGTTTTGTGTTTATTGCTCGCGGGCTACAAGAACCAGTTGCAGCAGCAACTCCAACGCCATCAAAGGTAAGAAATAGATCAAAGAATTCTAAATTGATGTCAAGACTTGAAGAACGCTGGCAACAACGCCGCGATGGTGGAATCTAGTTTTTCTTTTTCTTTACCACTGAAATAACTGCAAAGATAATACCTAAAACAAAACTTACATAACTAAAAGGAATTAAGAAAAAAGGTTCCTGCAAAACTCCATCTGCATCAACCTCTGATCCAATTAAATTAAAAATTAACATAAATATAATTGCTAAAGAAATAAATAAATAAGCAAGATTTCTTGATAATCGTTTCAAAATATTATTTTCGAGCCTTTTGTTCTAGGTGCTTTTTCAACCGCAAACCAGGTCTTCCAAATCGCCAAAACTGTTGCATATACAGGCAAACTCAGCAATAACACTTTAGTTAAAAGTGAAGGTGATTGTAATGGTTCGGTGTAATTAAGAGACATCACTGTAATTGCAAGTAAGTAAACAACTGAAATTGTTATTGAGAAAGGTCTTAAAACTGTAACTCTTACAGGATGAGGAAATTTAATATTAGTTAATTGCAATACACATAGAATCAAGGAAATAACAACCACCCAAGTTGGGGGAGTTTTTAGAAGTAGAAAGCTTATAACTACTAAATTCCACATGCAAGGAAAACCAACAAACCATGAATCATCTGTTTTGTGGTCGGTTCTTGCCCACCAGATAGCACAAGTTAGAAGAATTGCGCCAGCTACAAAAGTTTCATATTGAGTAGGCATCATGTTCATGTTTAATAAAAACATCACAGGAATAATTACGTAAGTAAAATAATCAACGATTTCATCTAAAACCACTCCACTTAACCACGGAGCATGAATTACTACATCTAGTTTTCTAGCTATTGGTCCATCAATACCATCAAGTATTTGACAAACAATTAACCAAATTAATGAATCTCGGACTCTGCCATCAATGATTGCTTGTAAAGCCAACATTCCAAATACGGCACCACTGGCTGTGAACACATGAAGTGCATAACCAGCATTACGTTGCGCGTTTTTTCTAGCGGTAGCCATCGCTTCATCTTAGGTGCCAGAAGATCACCCTTGAGTGGGCCAGAGGGGAAATTCTTATGGGGGCTGGTGGGAGCAAATATGAGAAATATGGGGGCTGGGGGTTGATTTTGGAGGAAAAGGGAGTAAGGTGAACGAAACGCCTTTTTTAGGGGTTTGAGCCACTCGGCCAGAGGCTGATCGAGGGCTAGGGGATCTAGATAAAGGGGAGGCCTCATGTTTCTGGGCACTCATGCCCCACGTCTAGACGACAAAGGTCGTTTAGTACTTCCTGCAAAATTTCGTGAAGGTTTTTCTAACGATGTGGTCTTAACTAAAGGTCAAGATCTTTCCGTTGTGATGTGGCCAGCAAGTGAATTTCAAATTTATGCTCAACGTTTACGTGAAGCTTCAAGAAATGATGCACGAGTAAGAAGTTATTTAAGAGTTTTCTTTTCTTCTGCCTTTGATGACCAAATAGATAAACAAGGTCGCATAACTTTACCTACTCCATTAAGAGAATATGCAGGCCTTGATCGCGACGTAATCGTGGTTGGTGCTGATACCACTATTGAAATTTGGGATCCAAAAGCTTGGTCAACATATTTAGCTGTTGCTGAACCAAAGTTTGCTGCAACTGCCGAAGAGGTGGTGCCAGGAATCTTTTAGAAGCAAGAAGTTAAACGAAAACATTTTTCGTTTCGCTTGAGGCCTCTCTCTGCAAATTATTGTCCGCCGACTTTCTTCCCCGAAGCCGGAAGCAATGTTTGCAGAGGGGGACCTCGGTGAAACGCAAAGCCGAAATGTTAGAGGAAGGGGAAACAGTAAATGGCTGAAAAGTCGTTGCAAGAACAACACATACCTGTTATGCGTGATCGCGTTCTTGAAATGTTTACTCCTGCACTTAATGTTTCAAATCCTTTATTAATTGATGGAACCCTTGGTTTAGCTGGACACACAGAATCTTTACTTAAAGCTTTTCCAAATCTAAAAATTATTGGTATTGATAGAGACCCAATTGCAATTGAAAGAGCCAAACAAAGACTGGGAGAACTAGCCAGTCGTGTTGAATTTGTTAATGAGACTTATGACCAAATTGAAACAGTACTTGCCGGCAGAAAAGTAAATGGAGTTTTACTTGATTTAGGTGTTTCTTCAATTCAGTTAGATGAAGCCAATCGTGGATTTTCATATGCCCAAGATGCACCTCTTGATATGAGAATGAATGCCACAGATTCTTTAACTGCAGCAGATATTTTGAACACTTATGACGTTAAAGAATTAACCTACATTTTAGGAACTTATGGTGAAGAAAAGTTTGCTAAACGTATTGCTCAAGAATTAGTAAAAAGAAGAACAGATAAACCTTGGACTTCTACTTTTGAATTAGTTGAATTG
>JBJOOK010000008.1:0-13169 GCA_046051325.1 Actinomycetota bacterium
CGGTTTAATTTCTTAAACCAAGGGCAATGAAGACGTCTGCTGTCTTTAGGCTTTGCCGAGGATGCGGGTCACCTTGGTGCCGCAGGTTGGGCAAATTCCTTTGGCCATGCGACGGCCATTAGTTTCGTGTACTTCACCAGTAAACTCGCGCTTGGCTTTGCACTTAACGCAGTACGCTTCGCCTGAATATGACTCTCCGGCCATGTGTCCTCCTTGCGATCGCGAGGGATTATTCCCACGCATCTGCAACCCTAGGCGTATGAAGGGCTTGTGAGGGCGGATTTGAGCGTGCCACGCCGAAATTTTGAGCACAATCCCTCACAAATAAACCACTGTTACTGGAGGGACTAAAAACAGTGAAACCGCCAGGTCTCACTCGTTAATGAGACTTATGCACTTTCCCCAGATACATAAATCGAATTGAAGTGAACCTAGCGGTGTCAGTAGTGAAAAGTTATGTCATATGGGGGACATGCGTCAAACGTGCTTGTTGATGAAGTTGTGGATTAACTGTTCAATCTGTGGGTAAAAGGGTACATAACTTGGGGATAAACCTGTGGGTAAGAAATTGTTATAAATCAAATTAAGGCTCTGAAGTGCAGGTTTACTCGAGTGTGTTTGTGGATAAAAAATAGTTTCAACCTCTAGCGTTAAATTCATGCCCAAAGCTATGAATTTGCCTCCCAATGTGGAAGTAAGGCGTTCAAATAAAAGAAGGCGCACAGTTTCAGCTGCTCGCGAAGGAAATAAAACAGTTTTAAACGTGCCTTTAAGAATGAGTATTGCTGAGATTGAACAACTTGCTCGCGACTTAATTACTCGAATGAATGATCGTGATCCTCGGGCATATTTCTCTGAGTCAAGTCGCTTAACTTCCACCTGGGGAATCTGCACACCGTTAGAAGGAACAATTAAAATTACTTCACGTTTGCAAGGAATGCCGCAATATGTTTTGGATTATGTCTTATTGCACGAATTGGTTCATTTAGTAGTTAATGATCACGGAAAAGATTTTGATGCTTTTATGAAAACTTTTGAGAAGAAAGAAAGAGCTGAAGGTTACTTAGATGCACTAGATGAGTTACCGTCATCTGTTTGGTCATCTGGTTCTTTAGGAGAAATTCCTGCCGAATCTAATGCTGATATATCAAGAGGCGCCTGAATTTTATTAAAGAATTCTGGATCCTGTAAATCATCAATGCTTGGTAATAAATCTGGTCTCTAATTAATTTGGGACGAAGATCTAGACCAATAAGGGCACCAAAAGTTTTTTCAGCTGGACCACCAACTGCTCTTCTTCTAATCATTGCTTCTTGTAATGAAGCAATTGCTGGGAGTCTTCCTAGTGCGGCAATATTTACAACTTCATAAATCCAACCTTCAATTAAAGCTAATAATCTTTCAGTTCTAATCAGTGCATTTGTTTGAGATTGACTTAATTGAGCGTCAAATAAACCACCAGATAATGCCTCTTGAATAGCTTCAGGATTTGTTGGATCAATTTGACTCATTACTTCACTAATTTTGTTATTGTCCACACTTATTTGCGAGGAGTACTCCTCAATTGCTCCCATCAAAGTAGGAGCAAGCCAAGTCACACTAGAAAATAATCTAGAAGCAGCAGATTCTCTTAAGGCAATAAAAGCCATAATTTCTGACTCATTTACTTGTAAACCTTTGGCAAATTCTTTGATATTTCTTGGCACTAATGCTGGGGTAGTTGTGTCTCCTAAAGGAATTCCTATATCTGTTAAGCAAAGTACTTCACTTGAAAGTGCTGCAAGACCATTGCTGATTTGCATAGAAAACATCGCAGCAGACATTGGTTTTAGTGCATCTAATAGTGGTTTAAGCATTTCTTTTTGAGCATCATCAATACCTGGAATATTTGGCAATGAATTAGACATTGAGTTTTGAACTCTTTGCGCAACTGGATCAACTATTTTTTGCCAAGTCTCAACTGTTGCTTCAATCCACTCGCTGCGACACCAAGCTTTACTGTTTGTTGAAGCTGCTGGAACAGATGTAACTCCGTTTAGCCAAGTTTGTGCCAATTGCACATTGTTGTTTACTTCTTTAATTTCTGATTCATTAACACTTGGATCACCTGCTTGAACTACATTTGTGCGCGCCATATTTACCGCAGCTGGCCAACCAACAGGTGCACTACCTGCACCTTGCATCATTTGTCCAAGTTGGCTTAATAGTTTGCCAATTTCTGCTGGATCCATGAGACACCTCACAATTACTAAAGCAATGCGAATACTTAAGTATCTCGCGATGGGTCGTAGTGTTGATGTATGCAGGTACTTCTTTGGCTTCTGATTCCAGTGGCAGCAGGGCTTTTGGCCACAATTTATTTGGCAATTAAGTACAGACCTTCTAGACCAGCCAATGCACATCGGGGAATGTCAGGTTTAGCCGAATTTAGAGATGCCATGAACAGGCCACTTCCGAGAGACGATGAAAATAAAAAATAAGAAGAAAAAGAAGAAAGTTAAATTAAATTCATTAAAAAGAATTCTTCCTACTTCGATCGTTGTTTTCTTAATGATTGCTTTGCTATTAATTCCAGTTCCATTTATAAAGATTTCTCCAGGTCCACTTTTTAACACTGTAGGAAAAGAAATGGACCAAGAAGTTATTTCAATCAATGGTGTAAAAACTTATGCATCTAAGGGTGAATTAAATTTCACAACCGTTTCAGAAACAGGTGGACCATTTGGAAGACTTGTTTTAATTGATGCAATATCGGCTTGGATTGACCCAACGCAAGCAGTTGTACCCTCCATTGATCTTTATCCTGAAGTGGTTGACCCAGAAGTAATAAAGAAAGAAAACGAAAGAGCATTTTCAGGTTCTCAAACAGATGCAATTGCTGCAGCTTTGAGATATTTAAATATTCCAGTTGAAGTAAAAGTTGTGGTTGATAGCGTTGTTGTTGATTCGCCAAGTGATGGCAAAATTGAACCTGGTGATGTAGTAATAAGTGTTGATAAAATTGAAGTAAAAACTGCAGCTGATGTCGTTAGATTAGTGCAACTTCGTAAACCAAACGAAGTAATCGAATTGACAATCTCACGAAACAAAAATGTAGAGACTGCATTAGTAACTGGAACTGAATTGAAATCTGATACTTCAAAAGCATCGATTGGAATTTCCATTGGTCCTGGAATTGATCCTCCGTATGACTTTAAATTTGGAGTAGCAGAAGTAGGTGGACCAAGTGCTGGATTGATGTTGACATTGGGAATTATTGACGAGCTAACCGAAAATGATTTAACAGCAGGAAAAATTATTGCAGGAACTGGAACCATAAATTATTTAGGCGAAGTCGGTCCTATTGGTGGAATTAGACAAAAATTAGAAGGCGCACAAAATGGTGGCGCGCAGTTGTTCTTAGCCCCTATTGATAATTGCGATGAAATATCTAGTGACAATTACAAAGCAATGCCAGTAGTTGCAGTTTCAACTCTTGCTAGTGCCATAAAGGCCATAGAAACATTCACAAAAACTGGAAGCATCAAAGGTTTAAAGACCTGTAGTTAAGTCGAAAAATGCCACTTTTTCTCTCACAAATTAACCCCGATTGGACGAAGTTAGCCTTGTTTCGTATTGTCGAAATATGACCTTTCCTCGCCCAGATTTTAGCTTCAATCGACCTAAGGGCAAGAATTCTTATTTATTAATTTCATTAGGCGCTCTACTTTTTGCATTGTTAACGTTGTCTGGTTATTACACAGATTGGCTTTGGTACAAATCCGTTCAAGCACAAGAAGTTTATGCAACTGTTTTAGCTTGGCGAATTGGTTTGTTTGTGTTCTTTGCAGCAGTTACTGGATTTATTATTTGGCTAAATGTTTACCTTGCTTACAAATTTAGACCAATGTATGCATCTGTAACTCCTGATCAACTTTCACTTCAACGATATAGAGAAGCATTAGATCCAATAAGAAAAACTGTATTTATCATTGGTCCAATTCTTCTAGGTTTCTTAGCAGGAGGTTCAGCATCGGCTGAATGGAGAAATTGGATTCAAAGATTAAATTCGGTTCCATTTGGCGTAAATGATGCACAATTTGGAATAGATATTAGTTTCTTTATTTTTGACTATCCGCTTTATAGAAATCTCGTGACTTTTGGAATTAGCACAATCATTCTTTCTGGAATTGCAAGTGGAATTATTCACTACATTTACGGCGGCATTACTTTACAGTCACCAAATCAAAAGGCAACAAAGTTTGCCCAATCTCAAATTTCAGTTTTAGTTGCATTACTTTTTATATTTAAGGCTTTTGCTTACTGGCTAGATAGATTTGGTTTGGCTCTGAAACAAGATTCTTTGTTAGTTGGATTGAAATACGCTGATGTAAATGCTGTTTTACCTGCTAAATCATTAATGATGTATCTGTCATTAATTGTGGCAGTGCTATTTATTATTAACGCTTTCAGAAGACGATGGTTTATTCCAAATATTGGTATTGGTGCACTGCTAATTACAGGAATTTTGATTGGTGGCGTTTACACAACGGTTATTCAACAATTTGTAGTAAAACCAAGTGAAGCAGACAGAGAAGCGCCATATATTCAAAAATCTATTGAAGCAACCAGAAATGCTTATGGTTTAGCAAATGTGGAAATTACTGATTACGCTGCCAGCACCGAACCAAGCGCAGAAATAATTGCACAGCAAACAGGAACAATTGAAAAAATTAGATTGATGGATCCTGCATTACTTTCACCTACATTTAATCAATTACAACAAATACGTGGTTATTACAGTTTTGCTGACACTCTCGACATCGATCGTTACGCTCTTGGTGGATCGAATCAAGGAACAATTATTGCTGCTCGAGAAATTAACTTGGCAGGAATTCCTAGTGCACAACGAAATTGGATTAATTCACATTTGGTTTACACTCATGGATTTGGTGTAGTTACAGCAAAAGATAACGCTGTAAGAATTGATGGCGAACCAGATTTCACTACAAGTGATATCCCTACAAAAGGTTCAATAAAAATAGATCAACCAAGAATTTATTTTGGTGAAAATTCTCCTAACTATTCAATCGTCGGAGGAGCTGCAGGAAGTGAACCTCGAGAATTAGATTATCCAGACGACACAAGTGCAAACGGCCAAGCAAATAACACTTATTCAGGTTCTGGTGGAGTTCCAATTGGTAATTTCTTTAATAGAGCTTTATATGCGTTGAAGTACCAAGAAATAAATATCCTTCTTTCAAACTTGGTAAATAATGATTCAAAAGTTTTGTACTACCGTGATCCTTCAGAACGAGTACAAAGAATTGCACCTTGGTTAACTCTTGATGGCGATCCCTATCCTGCGATTATTGACGGTAAGATTTTCTGGATTATTGATGGTTACACTTCAACTAATTTCTATCCATACGCAACTAGAACAAGTTTAGATATAGCTACGGCAGATTCTGTAACACAAACTTCAACTGCATTAAGAGCTCAAGCAGCCAGATCAGTTAACTATGTTAGAAACTCTGTAAAAGCAACCGTAGATGCTTATGACGGTACTGTTTCGATTTATGCATGGGATGAATCAGAGCCAATTCTAAAATCATGGGCACAAGCATTTCCAGGAATTGTAAAACCTCGTTCAGCAATGCCTGCACAAGTTGTTGATCACGTTAGATATCCCGAAGATTTGTTTAAGATTCAACGAGAAATATTAAGTAAATATCACGTTAAAGACGCAGGTGCTTTCTATGGTGGTCAAGATTTTTGGGTAATTCCAAATGATCCAACTAGACCAGGTGTGCAAAGCTCCCAACCTCCTTACTACTTACAACTACAAATGCCAGGGGATGCTTCACCGGTATTTTCATTAACCACAACTTTTGCACCAACTAGAAGACAAACTCTGGCTTCATTTATGTCAGTTTCAAGTGATCCAAAAAATAATTATGGAAAAATTCGAGTACTTCAGTTACCTAGAAATACAACAATTCCTGGACCAACTCAAGTTCAAAATAACTTTGAATCAGACCCTGATGTGAGTGCATTACTTTCACTATTAAGACGTGGTGGTTCTGAAGTTGAACTTGGAAACTTGTTGTCTCTTCCAATTGGTGGAGGATTGCTTTACGTCGAGCCTGTTTATGTTAGAGCAACTGCTGGAGATAGTTATCCATTACTAAGAAAAGTACTTGCATCATTTGGACCAAAGGTTGTATTCGAAGACAATATTCAAGATGCCATTACTGCACTTTTTGGAACAACTTCAGGTGCAACACAGACGCCAACAGCTCCAGATAGTGAAACTTCTCCAACGCCGCAAACTCCAAGTGAAACTGGAAATGCTGAAACTGATTTAGCAAATGCAATTAGTGATATGCAAAAAGCAGTTGCAGATGGAAAGCAAGCGCTAGCAAATGGTGATTTCACTGCATACGGCAAAGCACAACAAGATCTTGAAGATGCATTGGCAAGAGCATTGGCTGCACAAAAAAGACTTAATCCAACAAACGAAATAGAAATAACTCCAGCAAGTTTCGTGCGCTAGATAGCGCAAGTGTTAAGAGTTTTACCCTTACATTAAGATTGAACTAACCGACGCGGGGTGGAGCAGCTCGGTAGCTCGCTGGGCTCATAACCCAGAGGTCATAGGTTCAAATCCTGTCCCCGCTACCAAATCAAATGAAGACCGGCAAAATTAACCGGTCTTCTTTTTTTGTGCCAAATATGACAAGCGTAGAGTAGATACATGAATGAAAATGTTGGAAAGTTTGAGAAAAAGAAGTTAGGCAAAATTTTCCTAACGGCTCCTGGTCCAACTACTAAACAAATGTTTTCTCAACTTTTAAGAGCAAGAAAAGATCCTGCAGGATTTCTCGTCGATATGAGAAAAAAATATGGAAACGTGGTTCAATTTCCACTGCCTATTTTGCCGGTCTATTTAGTCACTCATCCTGATGATGTTGATCGGGTTATGCGCGTTAATGCAAAAAATTATGGAAAAAGAACAATTCAATATGAAAACTTAGCTTTAGTTACAGGAGATGGCCTCCTTGCTGCTGACACAGATACTTGGAAGCGACAAAGAAAATTAATTCAACCAGCTTTTCATCATGAAGCAATCATGCGAGTTGGTCCAGATACTGTTTTAGTTACTGATCGGATGCTGAATAAATGGGAAAAGCTAACAAATAATACAGTAATTGATGTTGATGATGACATGATGCATTCAGCTTTAGAAATTGTTGGAAGATCTCTTTTTGGCACAGATTTAGCTGGCGATGTTGAAAAAACAGCGCAAGCAACTTTGGATGCACTCGATATCATCGTTGCAAGAGCTAGAACACCGATCACATTTCCAAAATGGATTCCAACTCCAAACAATAGAAAATTAGCAAAAGCCTTAAAGCAACTTGATGGTGCTGTTCAAAGAATTTTGGACGAAAGAAAAAAAATGACGGGTGTAGCAGGAGTTGATCGCGATGTGGACATGCTCGATTTGTTACTTGCCGCACATGATGAAGAAGGTGGATTAAACAGTAAAGAACTTCGAGATCAAATAGTTACCTTCATCGTTGCTGGTCACGAAACGGTTGCAAGTTCTCTAACTTGGACATGGTGGTTAATAGGTTCTCATCCTGAAGTTCAACTTAAATTACAAAAAGAAGTTGATGAAGTTTTAAAAGGTCGAGCACCAAATGTTAAAGATTTAGAAAATCTTCCTTACACAAAAGCAATTGTTGATGAAGCCTTAAGAGTCTTTCCACCAGGATGGGTTGTAAGTAGAAGATCTTTAGACAAAGATGAACTTGGCGGATATGAAATTCCAGATAAAGCAGTTGTAATCATTTCTCCTTGGGCAACACATAGACACCCTGATGCTTGGAATAGTGCTGAATCTTTTGATCCAACTAGATTTTTACCAGATGCACCAACACCACAAAAGGGAACATATTTGCCATTTGGAATTGGACCACGAATGTGTATTGGTAAAGATTTTGCAATTTTGGAAAGTGTTTTAATGATTTCTAGAATTGCTCAGAAGTGGCAACTAAGTCCAGCAGGTGGAGAACCAGTACCTAGAGCATTAGTAATGGTAAGACCTGAAGGTGGATTACCTATGTATATAAATCGAAGAAGTTAATTAAATAATTTAATTGTTTGATCATGCAATAATCCATTAGTTACAACCATACTTTTTTCAACTAAAGAATCACCACCACCAAGGGAAGTTACCTTTCCACCAGCCTCGGTAATTATTGGAATAAGTGCAGCCATATCCCAAATAGCTAAAGACGGTTCCATTGATAAATCAAGTGAACCTTCAGCCACCATCATGTGAATAATAAAATCTCCAAAACCTCTAGCTCGCCAAACTCGTTTAATAAGTTTTTCAAATTCATCTTCTTGAGATTTAGATTTCCAACTATCTTGACTTGAATAACCTAAATAGGCATCTTCTAATTTAGAAACTTTTGAAACTTGTAATTTTCTTTCACTTTGAAATGAGTTTGTTTTGGTTTGTAGAAATGAACCTAAACCTGTTGCTCCAAACCAACGTCTGCCTAAAGCGGGTGCAGAAACCATTCCCGTTGTCATTACTCCATCGACTCTTAAACCAATTAAAGTTCCCCAAAAAGGAACGCCTCGTACAAAATTCTTGGTTCCATCAATTGGATCTAGAATCCATTCGCGATTACCACCTCCATCGTGACCAAATTCTTCACCGATAATCGAATCAGTTGATGAGTATTTTCCAATAAGCTTTCTTAATTCTTCTTCCACACTTTTATCTGCATCACTAACCGGAGTTAAGTCAGGTTTTGTTTCAATTTTTAAATCCATGGCACCAAAGCGGGCCATAGATATTTTGTCTGCTGCATCGGCTAATTTGTGGGTAAATTCTAAATCTTGAGCGCTCATTTGAAAATAACTCTACCCTTCAGCGCTATCCAGGGAACTTATTAATCTACGAAATGAGTCAAGCCTTGGTAGAAGAGCAGGGTTTTCAAAAGCCATAGATTCAATTGCACAACTTGTGTCTTGATGCGTACATCCCTTTTGGCAATCGGTTGTCGCTTGGACTAAATCAGGAAAACCTTCAAGTATTTCGTCCACAGTGGCATGAGCTAATCCAAAAGATCGGATTCCTGGAGTATCAATAATCCAAGTAGATTTATTTATTTTTAGTGCAAATGCTGAAGTTGAGGTGTGTTTTCCTTGCCCTGTTACATCATTAACTTCACCTGTACGTCTATTTGCATCTGGAACAAGTCTGTTAACTAAAGTCGATTTCCCCACTCCGGAAGGTCCAATTAAAACAGTAGTTTTATTTTCAAGCACATCAAGTAATTCTTCCAAAGTGGAAGTTTTATTGACAGAGAAAACTGGAATATCAAGTGCTTGATACATGTCAGAAAGTTTTTGAGGAGACTCAATATCTGTTTTGGTAGCAATTATGATTGGCTGAGCATTAGCTAATCTGGCTGCGATAATTGTTCTGTCGATCAATCTTGGATTAGGTTCTGGTTCGGCTGTAGCTACAACGATTGCCACCATGTCAATATTTGCAACTAAAGATCTTTCAACTGATTCAGAATCATCGGCACTCTTTTGTAAAGAATTCTTGCGTTCATTTACCTTTACAATTCTTGCCATGTTTTCAATATTTTTTGTATCTACTCCCACAATTTCAACTAAATCTCCAACTACTACACCTTTTCGTCCAAGCTCTCGCGCCTTAATTGCATAGATATCAATTTCTTCAGGATTTGTTAAATGAACAGTAAATCTTCCTCTATCAACAGTTACTACTAATCCAGTAACTGCATTTTCAAACTTTGGGCGATCTTTTGATCTTGGTCTAGATTTATGTTTTCCAGGACGAGAACGAAAATCATCCTCATCATAATCTTTCAGGTTATTCACACACTCACCAAGTGCGACCACATATTTTCAAAATCAGGAAGAGTTTTTGATGTGGTCTTAATATCATCAACTTCAATTCCTGAAACTACTAATCCAATTACAGCTCCGGCTGTAGCCATTCTGTGATCATCAAATGCTTTCCACATACCTGCTTTAAGCTTCGCAGGTCGAATAATTAAACCATCAGCAGTTTCCTCGGCGTCGCCACCAATTGATTTTATGTTTTCTACTAATGCAGCTAAGCGATCTGTTTCATGTCCTCGCAAATGTGCAATCCCTGACAAAGTACTAGTTGAATTTGCAAATAACGCAATCGAAACTAATACAGGAGTTAATTCTCCTACATCACTTAAATCAAAATCGATTCCTTTGATTTCACTTACATTTTTTACAGTCAATCCCTCTTGGCCAAGTGAAACATCAGCGCCCATTTTTTTAAGAATTTCAATCCATGCATTTCCAGCTTGAGTTGTTTGTTGTGGCCAATCAGGAATAGTAACTTCACCTTTGGTAACCATTGCAGCGGCTAAAAATGGACCGGCATTTGATAAATCTGGTTCGATTAACCAATTCTTTGATTGAATTTTAGAAGGCGATACTTTCCACGAATTTTTGTCAAGAGTTATTACTTCCACCCCAACTTGTTTTAACATGTCGATGGTCATTTCAATATGTGGAAGGCTGGGTAGATTTTTACCAACGTGTCTAATAACTAAACCATTTTTGAATCTAGGAGCGGCAAGAAGAAGAGCACTAACAAATTGACTTGATTCAGACGCATCAATAGTTATTTCACCTCCCTGCACTAATCCATCACTTGCAATTGAGAAGGGAAGTCTTCCTGTTGATTGATCATCCACAGATATTCCTAGATTTTTAAACGCATCGATAAGAGTTTTCATTGGTCTATTTCGAGCACGTTCATCTCCGTCAAAATGTGCAACTCCAGCAGAAAGAGCAGCAAGTGCTGGGACAAATCTCATTACTGTGCCCGCTAATCCAACATCAATAGTTAAGTCTTGATGAACCAGTTTCATTGGCGATATTTCGATTACATCTTTATCTCTTTTTATTTCACAACCTAATTTTTGTAATGCTTTAAGCATTAATTCTGTATCTCGAGCAAGTAGTGGTTTAGAGATTTTTGAAACTGAATCACCTAACGCGGCAAGGACAAAAGCTCTATTTGTTGCAGATTTAGAACCAGGAATCGACACAGTCGAGTGAATAGGGCGCTGCACAACGGGAGCGGTCCAATTATGTGGGGCAGATTCACTCATTTGCATCTAAGACTACAGCGTGCACGTAATATCCAGGTTGTTATGTGTGGAAGATACGCGGCTAATCGCGACACCGGAACTCTTACTGAAGTTTTCAAGTTAAAAAACCTACCTAGCCAATTATTGACCGAAAATTACAACATTTCTCCAACTTCAAAAACCTACGCAATTACAGTTGATAAAAATCAAAATCGAACATTAGAAATTATGACCTGGGGATTGATTCCATCTTGGGCCAAAGATAATTCGATGAGTGCAAAAATGATTAATGCCAGATTTGAAACTGTTGATGAAAAACCTTCTTTTAGAAGTGCGTTCAGTAAAAGACGTTGCATAATTCCAATGGATGGATATTACGAATGGTTTCGACCAGAAGATCCTAAAGAAAAGAAACAACCATACTTTATAAAAGCAGGAAAAAGCCCACTGCTTGCTGTGGCAGGAATTTATGAAATATGGAAAAATCCAGATCCAAAAAACTTTGATCAAGAAATTCATAGTTTCTCAGTAATCACTACAGAAGCAAAATTAGGTTTGGAAATAATCCATGATCGCATGCCGGTATTGGTTCCTGATAAGAATTGGGAAGCTTGGCTTGATCCAACCATTCAAAATAAAGATGAAATCAGATCAATGCTTGCAACTCCACCTAGTGGCTACTTTGAATTCTTTAAAGTCAATAGTGATGTAAATAATGCTAGAAATAATGGTGCTCACTTGATTGAGCCACTAAAGGATTAACTATGAGTATTTCTTTTATAGAAACTACTTATGGAAGTGCGCGTATTACAAGTCTTCATCATTACAAAAAAACAGTTGCATTTATAACCCATGGTGCTGGTAAAGGTTTAGATTCAATTGATTTGGCATCAATAATTCATCAACTCGATATACATGGAATAAGTGTCGTTGGGGTAGAAATGCCTTGGCTTGTTGCTGGCAAAAAAATTGCAAGTCCAGCAAGCCAATTAGATCAAGTTTGGCGAGAAGTTCATAAAAATTTGCATGAAAGATATGCAGATTTTAAAAAAGTCTTTATCGGACGAAGCACTGGAGCTCGAGTTATTTGCAGAACTGCAGAAGAATTAAAACCTGATCTAATAATTAATTTAGCATTTCCTCTTAAATCTCTTACCGGTAAATCTCGCGAGGAAGAATTGAAGCAAGCCTTAGATAAGAATTTTGAAATGATAATTATTCAAGGTCAAAAAGACACTTTTGGTTCTGCTTCTGACATCAAGCACGCACTGGGTGTTAGAAACAACCTCGAAATTATTGATGCGGGAAATTTAACTCACAAATTAAGTGGAACTACGGGAGAAGTAGTCGTTGAATGCCTGAGTAAAAAGGGTTACTAAAGCGACAAGGTAGCGTTTGAATATGACATTTTTATCCTCGGTTGTTAAAGACCGAACCGATCTTGAAGACAAAGACCTAGATCATTTGCAAGCTCTACTTGCTGACTGGACTTTGTTGGCAGATTTAAGTTTGAGTGATCTTGTGTTATGGATTCCCACTTGGCACGGCAAAGGTTTTTTTGCAGCAGCTCAAATTAGACCTGCTACTTCTCATACGAATGTTCCTGAGGATTTAGTGGGAGAATTCATTGCTCCAAGTAGAAGAGTTGACCTTGATAAAGCTTTAAGTACCAGAAGAAAAGTAGTTGATCCCACTGATTCTGGATTAAGAGTAGATGCAATTCCTGTTGTTCTAAACGAAAAAGTTATTGCAGTTATTTCTCGACATACAAATGCTGATGGACGAGGTGGACGATTAGAACAAGTTTATTTAGCCGCCGCAGAAGATTTGATGGAAATGGTTGCAGCAGGAAGTTTCCCTTCAACCGGTGAAATAAGTAAAGCAAGTCAAGCTCCACGAGTGGGAGACGGTTTAATTCGTTTAAGTAAACAAGGAGAAGTGGAATACGTAAGTCCAAATGCTGCATCAGCATTTAGAAGATTAGGTTTGGCAGCA
>JBJOOK010000009.1:0-11789 GCA_046051325.1 Actinomycetota bacterium
AAAGATTAATTTCACAGGAGTTGTGGCAGATATTTGTTCAGTAAAAGCTCCACTACTAATTGCTGCACAAGGATTAAATTATGTCGGAACCCATCCCATGGCTGGTTCTAATGAAGCAGGATTTAGTAGTGCAAATAAAGATTTATTCATTGACGCACCTTGGGCAGTATCAGTTGTAAGTGAAACTAACAAGGAAGCATTGGCTGCAGTAATTAATGTAATTTGTGAATTAGGTGGATTCGTTGTTCCAGTTGATCCACATGATCACGATGAATCAGTAGTTTTAAGTAGTCACCTTGCTCATGTTGTTGCTTCAGCTTATGCCAAAAGTGTGGGCGAATCTGAATTTGCTCAACTTGCTCAATTATTAGCAGGAGGAAGCTTTAGAGATTTAACTAGAGTGACAACTTCTCCCGCAGAAAGAACAGCAGAAATTGTTTGGCCCAATAGAAAATCATTATCTAGAGTTGTGGAAAATCTAGGAGAAAATCTAGCCAAATTACAAAACTTACTAGATCAAGGAAGCCAAGCCGATATTGAAAAATTCCTAGCTTCAGCTAGTTCATTAAGAACTATTTCTGATGCGACCTTGGCAAATGTTAAGAATAAGCAAGGAAACAAAGTTGTTTCAAAAATAGATAATTTAGTTACGGACTTTCTAAAGTACTCAAAATCTAGAGTTATTGCTTCAGATTTTTCAATATCAAATAGCGAAGTTAGTTACTTAGTTAACGAAATTTAGTTCTTATGTAGGACTGAATTCAGTCCGCCCCAACTACCTGTTCTAGTTTGAGCTTCGATTGCACCTGTTTGAGAATTTCTCCTGAAAAGTAAATTATTACCACCAGATAGTTCTTTGGCTTTAACAATTTTTGAATCTGGCAGCAATACTTTTGATCCAGCAGTTAAATAAAGTCCTGCTTCCACCACACAGTTATCACCGAGACTTATGCCTAATCCAGCATTTGCACCAATTAAACATTTTTCGCCCACACTAATTACTTCTTGTCCGCCACCAGAAAGTGTTCCCATAATTGAGGCACCGCCACCAATGTCTGAACCATCGCCAACTACAACTCCTGCAGAAATTCTTCCTTCAACCATTGATGAACCTAAAGTTCCAGCATTGAAGTTAACAAAACCTTCATGCATAACGGTTGTGCCAGATGCAAGGTGCGCTCCTAAGCGAACACGATCTGCATCTGCAATTCGAACACCACTTGGCACAACGTAATCAAGCATGCGGGGAAATTTATCAACTGAAAATATTGTTAAATTTTGGCCAGCTTTTTTAGCCGTTGCTCTTACTTGTTCAACTTTTTCTGGTAAAACTGGACCAATAGTTGTCCAAGCAACGTTATTTAGAATTGCAAAAATTCCTTCAAGATTAATTGTTCTAGGTTTTACTAAACGATGAGAAAGTAAATGCAGACGCAAATATGCATCCTCTACATTTTCTGCTGGTTTTGATAAGTCTTTAATAATTGTCTTAACAACTTTTAACTCACAACCTCTAACTGAATCTTTTCTTTCAAAAGATGTTGCATCAAGTATTTGGATAGGGGATGAATTCAAAGCTGGGTTTGGGTACCAAACGTCAAGTGTTTTCTTGCCATCAATAGTGGCAATACCTATCGCACTTGCGGCTTCGGTTATAAAACTCATGAGTCAAAACTATCTCTTACTTGGGGTTAATGGTCACATAAGGGTTGGCCTGTTGGCAGAATAGGAACGTGTTGAAAATAGATCAAGAACTTGGTGGGTTAACCCTTGATCTTGTCAATATTGCAAGTGTTTCCAAGGACGAGAAGGCAATTGCCGATTTGGTCCAAGCCGCTTTGTCGGAAGTTAAACATTTAAAGGTTTCTAGAATTAGTAATTCAGTTATTGCCCAAACAAATTTTGGACACAGTAAACGAGTAGTAATAGCAGGACATCTTGACACAGTTCCTGCCAATAAGAATTTTCCTGGTAAAAAAACTGACACCGAAGTTATTGGTTTAGGTGCAGTAGATATGAAAAGTGGAGTGGCAGCTGCTTTAAAACTAGCAAGCCAATTAAGTAACGCAAAATATGACATCACCTATTTGTTTTATGAAGCAGAAGAAATTGAAACTAAATACAACGGGCTAGAACTTATAACTAAAGAAGCAAAAGATTTATTGAAATGTGATTTTGCTATTTTGATGGAGCCAACCAATGGAATCATTGAAGTTGGTTGCCAAGGATCTCTTCGTTTTGAAGTAGGAGCTAAAGGAACAAGATCTCATTCTGCAAGATGGTGGAATGGAGAAAATGCGATTCATGCCTTAACTCCAGTTTTAGAAATATTAAATTCCTATAAGTCACGCGAACCTGTAATTGATGGATATAAATTCCGAGAAGGATTACAAGCGGTAAAAATAAATGGTGGAGTAGCAGGAAATGTTGTACCAGATTCAGTAACTATGACAATTAATCATCGCTTTGCTCCCGATACCACTCCTTTACAAGCTGAAGAAAATATGAAAAAACTATTTAAAGATTTCAATTTTCAACTAATGGATGCAGCTTCAGGTGCACCAACCGGATTAGATAATGAATTAATAAAAGATTTTGTATCAAAAATTGGCACAGATATTGCACCAAAATTTGGTTGGACAGATGTGGCACGATTTGCTGCATCTGGAATTCCAGCAATTAATTTTGGTCCTGGAGATCCAAACTTGGCACATCATCCTGACGAAGTTGTAAAGATTAAACAAATTGAAGATGTCTACACATCCCTTAAATCTTGGCTCACTGCCTAAATGAAACCAGTTGAATTAACTCTTTCAGTTGAAATTAATGCTTCTCAACAAGAAGTGTTTAACAAAGTTGTTGACTGGGAAAGCCAAGGCGAATGGATGCTTGGTACCAAAGTAAAAGGCACAAAAAATAATGGTCAAGGTTTAGGTGGAGAAATAAATGCCTGGACTGGTTTTTGGAAAATAGGTTTTAATGATCCAATGGTTATTACTCAATGGGTTGAGCCAAAAGTTGTTGATGTCACACACTTAGGAAAAATAGTTAAAGGCACAGGCTCAATGATTGTAGAAAAGATTGATGAAAATAAATCAAGATTTATTTGGAGTGAATCAATAGACTTGCCTTTAGGTTTATTTGGCAAGTTTGGTTGGTTTTTTATTAAACCTTTCTTTGCTTCAGGAATTAAGTATTCCTTGAATAAATTTGCGCTCACTTTTGCACAATCAGACCCAAAGTAGACGAAGTCTTAGCCTTACGAGATAATAGATATATCAAACTTTAATTATTGAAAAGGTGTTTAAATGGCCGCAATGAAACCTCGTACCGGTGATGGTCCAATGGAGGTTACAAAAGAAGGACGCGGTGTTGTTATGCGTGTACCTCTTGAAGGTGGCGGACGTTTAGTTGTAGAAATGACTGTTGAAGAAGCTAAAGAACTAGATGTGCAATTGGAAGTTCTTAAGTAATTTTCTTAATGCGGTCTGTAAGAAGCCGCAATCATTCCTGATCCACTTGGAATCATTACCGAAACTAATCTTGAATCATCTTTAATTTTTTCACTTACAATTCTCACCGCTTCATTATCAGCAGCATTTGAATCACCTAAAATATTATGAAAAACTAATAAACCACCGGGACGAAGCAGTCTTAAAGATTGTTCAAAAAGTGTTTCATATTCTAATTTGTCACCATTGATAAACATTAAGTCATAAGCGTTATCGGTTAACTTACCTACTACTTCAATAGCGCGTCCTGCAATTAATCTAATTTTATTTGTGGCAATTCCAGCATCAGAAAATATCTCTTTGGCAGCTCGTTGTCTTTCTTGATCAGAATCAATAGAGGTTAAAACACCTGCACTATTCATTCCTCTAAACAACCACAAACCTGAAACTCCAGTGCCAGTTCCAATTTCAACAACGTTAGAAGCATCAATTGTGGAAGCTAAAAATTTAAGTAGTGCACCTACCCCTTGACCTATTGGGTTTAGTCCTAGTTCATTTGATTTTTCACGAGCGTTAGAAAGATGAGTATCTTCAGGAATAAAGGTTTGTGAGTGAAGCCATTCACTACTTGATGGTGCTTGTGTCATATTTTCAAACCTTTCCTGTGGTTACTATCTTAATGTTTTCTTGGGACCAGTTAGTAGTTTCCTTAGGTTTGAACTAAATGGACTTCCTCAGGAGGCAAAAAGATTGGTTATCACTAAACTGGAAATACAGGAGATTTAACCCTAAAAGAGAGTGAAGTTAAAACACAAAAATGGTTGAAAATTCAAATTCACCAACACCAGGTTTTGGAACAGTTCCATCCTGGGAGAGAAAAAAGAAACGTAAGAACACTCCACTTTCTGCTGTCATAGTTATTTCTTTAGTTTTTGGTGGAACAGCCGGTGGAGCTCTTGGTTACTTAGCGGCTGATTTTTCTAACGGTGTCTCCAATTCAACTTCTCAAGTTTCAGAAACAAGCAAGCCAGTTGCCATAACTCCAGCAACCGAAACAGTTTCTCAAATTGTGCAAAATGTTAAACCAAGTGTGGTTTCCATAAAAGCTGAAGGAAGTTCAGGTTCTGGAACTGGTTCAGGATTTATCTATCGAGAAGACGGATATATCGTAACTAATAATCACGTTGCAGCACCTGCAATAAATAGTGGGAAATTAACTGTTTATTTAGAAGACAAAACTTCCTTTGTAGCAAAACTTGTTGGTCGAAATGCTTCATATGATCTAGCTGTTTTAAAAATTGACGCAACAGGTTTGAAACCAGTTATTATTGGGGATTCAAATGCAATAAATGTTGGAGACTTAACTGTTGCTTTTGGTTCTCCACTTGGTTTAACTGGAACAGTAACTTCAGGAATTGTCAGTGCTATTAATAGACCAGTAACAGCTGGTGGAGCCGATGATCAATCTTTTATTTCTGCGATTCAAACAGATGCAGCAATTAATCCAGGAAATTCTGGTGGACCATTAGTAAATGGTCAAGGACAAGTAATTGGTGTTAATTCTGCAATTGCCACATTAGGTAATGGCACACAAAGTGGAAGTATTGGTTTAGGTTTTGCTATTCCAATTAATCAAGCTCAAAGAGTTATAACAGAAATTATTGAATCTGGTAAATCAACTACCCCAATTGCAGGAATAAGTATTGATTCAACTTATGACGGAGTGGGCGCCAAAATTGCTGAAGTAGTAGCAGATGGTCCGGCAGCCTCAACAGATTTGAAAGTTGGAGATATTGTCACAAAAATTAATGGCGAAGCCGTTGAAGATTCTACTGAATTGATTGTTGCTATTAGAAGAAATAATCCGGGCGACACAATTGTGTTAACTGTTAAAAATACTGCTGGAAATGAAAGAGAAGTTTCAGTTGTGTTAGGAAGCAGAGAAGAAGGCTAGTTAGTTAAGAGTCCTAAGTTTTTACCAACTAAACCTTTTGGACTTGTTAATAAAGATTTAGCCATATTGATAATTTCAACAGCAGCTGGTGAATCTGGATCAGAAATAACTAATGGCATTCCACTATCTCCACCCTCACGAAGACGCACATCAAATGGCACACGAGCCAAAACTTTTACATCCGTTCCCAATTCATCACTTATAGCTTTTGCAACAGTGTCACCGCCACCTTTACCGAAAAGTTCCATAACTTCACCACAATGAGGACAAGGAACCCCAGTCATATTTTCAATTACGCCCACAACTCTTTGATGAGTTTGTTTAGCTAAAGTTCCTGCTCTAACGGAAACTTCAGCAGCACTAATTTGTGGAGTTGTCACAACAATTATTTCTGATTTAGGAACAAGTTGAGCAACACTAATTGCAACATCGCCTGTTCCTGGTGGTAAATCAAGAAGTAAAATATCTAAATCTCCCCACCAAACATCTGTCATGAATTGTTCAACGGCCTTATGAAGCATTGGTCCACGAAATGCAATTGGTTGAGTAACTCCACCTGGTTTAAAAGCCAGCATTGAAATAACTCTTACTCCATGTGCCATTTGAGGCATGATCATTCCTTCAACAACTGTTGGTGCATTTGTCACACCCATAATTCGAGGAATTGAGTGACCATAAATATCAGCATCAAGAATTCCTACAGATAATCCAAGTTCAGCAAAAGCAATTCCCAGATTTGCAGTTAGAGAAGATTTACCAACCCCACCTTTTCCTGACGCCACAGCATAAATTCGAGTTAAACTCTTTTCCGCAGCAAAAGGATTTTCTTTGGTCGGTCCTCTAAGTAATTCTTTGAGTTTCTTTCTTTGATCATCATTCATAACGTCTAATACAACTTTTGTTTTGGCTGAATTATCAATTTCTTCTACAGCTTTTGTGACACGTTTAATTATTTCTTCTTTTAAGGGACAGCCTGAAACGGTTAAATAAATTTCAACTAGAACATCTTGACCAGATACTTCAACGTTTTTAACCATGCCAATTTCAGTTATTGATCTTCTGATTTCTGGATCTTGCACAGTGGCAAGAGCGGTCATCACCGCATCTTTAGTTAAGGACACAGCGCTAATTAATCTTTTTTGTCTTGATTAATTTGTAATTCTTCAATTAAATCTCTCAATTCACTCTTGATGTAATCGCGAGTTGCAACATCGTTTAAGGCTATGCGCAAATCAGCAAGTTCGCGCGCTAGGAATTCTGTATCTGCCAATAGTCGATTTGCTTGATTGCGATCTTGCGCACCTTGCACACGATCTCGATCTGCTTGTCTATTTTGAGCAAGCAAAATTAGAGGAGCAGCATAAGACGCTTGTAATGACAACATCAAAGTTAGAGCTAAAAATGGCCATGGATCAACTCTGTATTCAAGTGGACCAAGGGTGTTCCACAAAACCCAGCCTGCAACAAAAATAGTCATTAACGCAATGAAGCGCCATGAACCAATTTGTCGAGCAACTCTTTCGCTAACTAAGCCAAATCTTTCAGAGTCATAACGACTCTTGAATTGCAAGCCTCTGCTTCTTGGTTGATCTAGACGTGAAGAATTTAATTTTTTCATTGTCTAACCTCAACTTCGTCTTGATCGCGCCAATCATCAGGAAGCATGTGATCAATAACGTCATCGACAGTTACAGCTCCAAGTAAACGATTTTCTGCATCAACAACAGGCAATGCCACAAGGTTGTAAGTTGCAAAATATTTAGTTACTGAAGCCAAAGTGGTATTTGGTCCCACTGGTTTTAATTCAGAATCAATAACACTTGAAACAAGTGTTCCTGGAGATTCTCTTAAAAGTCTTTGCATGTGAGCAACACCAAGATATTTACCAGTTGGTGTATCAAGAGGAGGACGAACTACATAAACCTGACTTGCTAATGATGGTGGCAATTCTGGATTTCGAATACTTGCTAAAGCTTCAGCAACTGTTGCATCAGGTGTTAAGACAACTGGTTCAGTTGTCATCATTCCACCTGCTGTGTAATCACCATAAGTTAAAAGTCGTCGCAAATCATCTGCTTCTTCTGGTTCCATCAATTCCAAATACTCTTCTGCTTTTTGTGGTGGTAATTCTTTAAGCAAATCTGCAGCATCATCTGGTGCCATTTCTTCAATAACATCAGCTGCTCTTTCTATTTCAAGTTTTCCCACAATGGCAACGCGAGTTTCCTCACTCATTTCTTCCAAAACATCGGCAAGTCTTTCGTCATCAAGTTTAGAAATGACTTCAACTTGTTTCTCTAGGGCAAGATCAGTTAAATAAGTTGCAATATCAGGTGCTCTCATGTCATTTAGTGAAGTTAATAAATTATCGAAAGGTTTACCTTGAACTTGCAAAGTTAAACCATCAACTTCACTCCAGTCAGCAAAGAATTTTTCACCACGTTTAGTAAATCCAGTTCCAGCACGACGAAGATAAAGTTTTGTAATGTGCCAATCAGCACCAGGTCTTGATTGCTCCATTGCAATATCTAGCAAGGTAACTTCTTCGCCAGTGTGTTTCATTTTCATTTTGCGATCTAATAGTTCGCCGACAACTCTTGATTCAGATTCTCTTTGTTCAAAACGACGCATGTTGACAACACCAGTTGAAATTATTTGACGTGCATCAAAATCTGTAACTCGAGACATTGGTAAAAACACAAGACGACGTTGTGGAACTTCAACTAATAGTCCAATAATTCTTGGCGGATTATTACTGTGTCTTAAATGGACAACAGTGTCACGCACTTTGCCCAGCTGATCGCCTTGCGGATCGAATACAGCTGTGCCAGTGAGACGGGAGATGAAGATACGGTCAGACACATGGAAATGTTACTCCTGGGACGTGATTGACTAACAACTCATATGAAATTTACGAAAGCAAATAGCAAATTTTCCATAGATTTCGTGATTCTGGCTATCGCAATATTAGCCATCTCCACATCAGGTCCATTAATAACTGTTACTGCTGCCCCTGCAATAGCAATCGCATTTTGGAGATGCTTCTTAGGAGCAGTGGCAACTGCACCTTTTGCATTTAAAAATGGATTAAGAAATATAAACAGAAAGACTTTAACTACATCAATTAGTGCAGGTTTACTTTTAGGAATACATTTTGCTGTCTGGATTCCAAGTCTTAGATTCACAACAGTTGCAGCATCAACTGCAATGGTTGCTACGCAACCTGCTTGGGCTGCCCTTATTGCAAAAATTAGGGGAGAAAGTTTTCCCAATAAAGTTTGGTTTGGAATTTTTGTGGCATTACTTGGTGCAGTGCTTTTAACAGGAACAGATTTCTCATTAGATAGAAGAGCAGTAATTGGTGATTTACTTGCACTACTTGGTGCTATTTTTGCAGCACTTTATGTAACTGTTGGATCAAGTGCGCGTACTAAATTAACAACTGCTCAATACACAGTTATCGCATATTCTGCAGCAGCGTTTGCTTTATTAGTTCTAGCAATTATCGCAGGAATTAATTTAACTGGTTTTAGTAGACAAGCCTGGTTCTATATTTTCTTATTAACTCTACTTGCTCAAATATTGGGTCATACTTTATTTAACATAACTTTAAGATCATTGTCTGCAACTGTTGTGAGTATGGGAATCTTATTTGAAATGCCCGGATCAACAATTATTGCCGCTTTAGCGATAGGTCAAGTTCCACCTTGGCAAACAATTCCGGCCATAGTTTTATTGATGATTGGAATGTTTTTTGTTGTGACAGGTTACAAAACTAAATAGTTTTTAAAAACGTATCTAATTCAATTGCAGTTTTATCTGGCAATTCTCTAGCAGGAGAGTGTGCTGCTCCAATAATTTCAATAAAGGTTGCGTTTAGGGTTTGAGCCATCTCAACTTGCTCTTTTCTTGGCCAAGCATCGTCATTTTCCCCACGCAATACTAAAATTGGTAACTTGTGTCTTTCTAAAGTTTGCTTTAATTTTTCGGTGACGTTTTCTACTTTCATCAATAATTCTGACATAACTTGCAAAGACAAAGGATTGGTATTTAACCATCTTTGTTTGCGCCATTTTTGAACTGGTTTAGAAAAATTCTGTTTCCTTAGAATTATTAAGGTAACTGTTTTAACAAACCAGATAAAAGCTAAACTTCTTCCGGCTTCTACGGCTTTTACTAAAGCAGGTAATCCTCCCCAGTTTTCTTTCGGTAAAGGTCCTGTTCCACTGCAAAGCAAAGTCACTGACGCAAATGATTGAGGAGATTTACTAGCTGCATATTGGGAAACAATTCCGCCGAAGGAATGCCCAATCACATGAATTGGTTCTGAGAAACTATTTGCTATATCTATTAAGTCTTGTGCAAAAGAATCAAGAGAGAAATCTTCTAATTTGCTAGAGCCATAACTTGCTGGTTGACCATGTTGATCAATTGAAAAACAATGCCAACCAAGGGAAGTAAGAATGGGCATAACTGCTACAAAATCTTCGCGGCTGCCGCTCCATCCGGGAACAAAGACAATGGTTCCAGCATGAATTGATTCAGGTTCAGAAACAAGCGCGCCAATAATATTTTTAGAAGTGATTAATTTTTCAGTTCTGATTCCTGCAGGATTGACTAATAACTGCTCTTGCATTTTGTTAACCGGCAAAACCAACTCGACGTTGCTCTGAAGCACCGATTTCTACGAAGGCAATACTTTCACCCGGAACTAATATTTTCTTACCCTTGTCATCAAGAAGGGATAAAAGAGTCTTATTTTTTACGGCTGCTTCTACTTCTTTAGTTATCTGATCAGCGGTTGCTGCTGTTTCGAAAACGATTTCATGATTGGTGTTTTGAACGGCTATTCGTACTTCCATTGCCTCAGGGCTCCTAATTTCTTACTTGTTTGTCTAAGACTATTCCCATAGTTAAGCATGCGCATCCTGCCGTCTACTTCCAAGTTCTGGGCAATCGGAGTAATCTCTTGATTACTAAAAGCTTGGGAGAGTGAGGCACTTCAAATGAGCGGTTCAATCAAACAATCAGCTGATGCTCCCTTAAAGGTTTCCCAATTAGAAGCCGATATCAAATCAGGAAAAATTGACACCGTCGTTGTAGGTGTAACTGATATGCAAGGCCGTTTACAAGGTAAACGAGTTCATGCACCTTTCTTTTTAAAAGACACTATGAATCATGGCACCGAAGGTTGTAACTATTTATTAGCAGTAGATGTTGATATGAACACTGTTGGTGGATACGCAATGTCATCTTGGGATTCAGGTTATGGCGACATGGTTATGGCGCCAGACTTTGACACATTGAGATATATCCCATGGCTTCCAGGAACTGCAATGGTTTTAGCAGATTTACAAAAACTAGATCACACTGATGTTTTTGCATCCCCTAGACAAATATTAATAAAGCAAATCAAAAGATTAAAAGAAATGAAATTAATTCCTTATGTGGGAACTGAATTAGAATTTATTGTTTTTAAAGATTCTTTTGAAGAAGCTTGGGATAAGGGTTATCAAAATCTAATTCCTGCAAATCAATACAACGTTGATTACTCATTACTTGGTACCACACGAGTTGAAGGATTATTAAGAGCGATTCGATTAGGAATGGATGGCGCTGGTTTAGAAGTTGAATCAGCAAAAGGTGAATGTAACCTTGGCCAACACGAAATTGCATTTAGATTTAAAGACGCCTTAACAACTGCTGATAACCACGTTGTTTACAAACTTGGTTCAAAAGAAATTGCTTCAGCTCAAGGAATGTCATTAACATTCATGGCTAAATTTAATGAACGAGAAGGAAACTCTTGTCACATTCATTTATCTGTAAGAAGTGAAAATGATGAACCAGTGATGGCAGATGCTAAAGACCCACAAGGCTTAAGTGCATTAGGTAAATCATTTATTGCCGGACAATTGAAATACATGCGAGAAATGACTTTGTTTTTTGCCCCAAATATAAATTCTTACAAACGCTACGTTGAAGGATCTTTTGCTCCAACGGCAATGAAGTGGGGTAGAGACAACAGAACTTGTGCAATTCGTTTAGTTGGAAATGGCCACTCTCTTCGTTTTGAAAACAGAGTTCCAGGAGGAGATGTAAATCCATATTTGGCAGAAGCCACCATGATTGCTGCAGGAATTGCAGGAATTGAAGAAAACCTAACTTTAGAACCAGTATTTGAAGGCAATGCATATGTTTCAGATGCAGTCAGAGTTCCATCAACTCTTGCCAAAGCAACAGAGCTTTGGGATAAGAGTGAATTTGTGACAAAAGTATTTGGTAGCGAAGTTAAAGCTCACTACTTAAATATGGCTAAAATAGAACTTGCTTCATTTGATAAAAGCATTACTGATTGGGAAAGATTCCGCAGTTTCGAAAGA
>JBJOOK010000010.1:0-11189 GCA_046051325.1 Actinomycetota bacterium
GAAATCAGTGCTGGAGGAAGACCACTTCCATCTGGAATTGCATCAGAAAAGAAACCAGTTCCAGGAATGGGAATTAGATTAACAATTGATAGAGATTTGCAATTTGTAGCAGAACAAGCTCTTGCAGCAAGAGTTGAATATGCCCAAGCATCAAGTGGAACACTTGTGGCAATTTCTCCAAAAACTGGAAAAATTCTTGCTCTTGTAAATTATCCAACTTTTGATTCTAATAAACCCGGTGAAGCGGCAGAAGGCGTAACTGTTAATCACGCGTTAGTAGATGCATATGAACCAGGTTCTACTGCCAAAGTTATGACCATGGCAGGTCTGTTGAATGAAGGTGTATCAAGTCCAACCACTCCATTTACTATTCCTCCGGTATTAAAGCGAAGCGGTAAAACTTTTCATGACCATGAACCTCATCCAACTTTGAAATTAACAATGACTGGAGTGCTTGCAAAGTCAAGTAACATCGGAACAATTCAAGCAGCAGAATTAATGGGTGCAGAAAAATTTGATAGTTATTTAAGAAAATTCGGAGTAGCTCAAGCAACCGGTATGCAATTTCCAGGTGAATCAAAAGGACGTTTGCCTAAATTAGAAAAATGGTCTGGCACAAGTTTTCCTACTTTTGCTTTTGGTCAGGGTTACATGGTTACCGCAGTTCAAATTGCCAGCATGTATGCCACGATTGCAAATGATGGTGTGAGAATTAATCCTTCTTTAATTGAAGGCTACGTAATGCCAAATGGGCAATACCAAGCTGCAGCAGAACCGGAAAGAACAGAAGTAATTTCTGGGGCAGCAGCAAAAACTTTAAGAGAAATGATGGAAACAGTAGTTTCAGATGAAGGAACCGCACCAGTGGCTGCAATTCCTGGTTATCGAGTAGCTGGAAAAACTGGAACTTCTCAAGTAGTAGATCCAAATTGTAAGTGTTATTCCCGAGATGTGATCGCATCATTTATTGGGATGGCTCCAGCAGAAGATCCTGAGATTGTGGTGGCAGTTGCAATCCATCACCCACAAAATGGTCGCTATGGAGGAATGCTTGCCGGACCGGTATTCAAGGAAGTTGCACAATATTCTTTACAACAACTAAATATTCCTCCTTCTAACGGAAAGCCAACTGGCTATCCAGTGGAGTGGTGATTGATATGAAGTTTGCCCGCCCCAGTGTAAAACCTGTGTCGTTAGGTGAACTTGCGCAAAAATTCAGTTTGCAAACTTCAAATCCAGAACAAAAGATAACTGGAATCACACACAACACAAAAAGTGTTGAACCAGGTGACTTATTTGTTGCTTTAAATGGTGAAAAAAACCATGGAGCAAATTTTGTAGCAGAAGCAAAAGCTAATGGGGCAGTAGCAGTACTAACGGATTCCCAAGGCGAAAAGTTAATAACGAATAGTGATTTGCCAATCGTTAATATCGAAAACCCTCGTAAAAGTTTAGGTGAAATTTCAAGCTTTGTTTTTGGAAATCCTTCACAATCATTAAAGGTTTTCGGAATAACCGGAACTAACGGTAAAACCACATCGGCCTGGCTGATGCGTGCAGGTTTAGAAAAATGTGGTATCCCTACATCTTTATTAGGTACTGCTGGAATTTCTATTGCTGGAGTTAATTTGCCAAGTGCTAGAACCACTCCAGAGGCACCAGAATTACAAGCATTACTTGCTTTAGCATTAGAAAAAGGTTCACAAGCAGTTTCGATGGAAGTCTCTTCACACGCACTTGATTTAGATCGAGTCAACGGCACAAAATTTGTTTGCACAGGTTTCACAAATTTAAGCCAAGATCATCTTGATTTCCATAAGACTATGGAAAATTACTTTGAGTCAAAAGCAAGATTATTTACCAAAGAATTTAGTTCCAAATCAGTAATTACTGACATAGATAGTTGGGGCAAGAAATTAATCAATAAGGTCCAAATTCCTTTTGTTTCTCTGGGCGGTGATGTCCACAACGACTGGCGAGTCAGTGACATCACCGCAGCTCTTGGACATGTCTATTTTGAGTTGATTGATCCTAGGAAAAAACCTTATAAAGTAACTTTGAGTTTTGCTGGTGCATTTAATGCTTATAACGCGGCATTAGTAATTGCCATGGCAGATCAAATTGGCATTGATGTAAAAGAATTTATTTCTGGAATTAAAGACACACAAATTCCAGGAAGAATGCAACCAGTAGTTATGCCTGGAGCAGCACTTGGAATTGTTGATTATGCCCACACCCCAGAAGCAATTGACAATGTTTTAGGCGCTTTGAAGAAACAAACTCATGGCAAATTGATTGTGGTTTTGGGAGCAGGCGGTAACAGAGATGCTGAGAAAAGACCATTTATGGGATCAGCTGCCGAAAAGTTTGCTGACAAATTAATAATTACCGACGATAACCCAAGAGACGAAAATCCAACTGAAATTAGAAAAGCTGTATTAAGTGGTGTTAAAAATAAAACAGATTCTTTAGAAATTGGAAGTCGAGAAGAAGCAATTAAAGAAGCAGTAAAACACGCAACTGTCGATGACACAATTGCCGTTTTAGGTAAAGGTCATGAGACTACCCAGGAAATTGCTGGCCAAATAATTGAATTTGATGACGCCAAACACTTACAACTTGCTTTAAAAGAAAAGTTTGGAAACTAAGACATGATTCCAATGACTATTGAAGAAATTGCTAAAGCTATATCTGCTCAAGTAAAGAACTTAGATTCAAACGTTAAAGTCACAGGAAAAGTAGTAATTGATTCTCGAAAAGTAAGCAAAGGCGATTTGTTTGTTGCAATAAATGGCGAAAATGTAAATGGGCATGACTTCTGTGAGGCAGCAATAAAGCAAGGCGCTGCGGCAGTCATTGCTGCAAAAGAAATTACTGGGGTTCCAACTTTGTTGGTCTCAAATGGAAATCTAGATTCGAAAGATGTTGATCAACCAACAGTTGTTGCCCTAGGAAAACTAGCAACCTATTTGCTGACTAAATTGCCTAATCTTTGGAAGGTTGCAGTAACAGGATCTTCAGGAAAAACTACAACTAAAGATTTATTGGCAGATCTTGGAAAACTTCTCGGCCCAACGGTTGCTCCTACGGGAAGTTTCAATAACGAAATTGGTTTACCTCAAACTGTTCTGGAGTGTGATGAAAATACCAGAGTTTTAGTTTTAGAAATGGGTGCAAGAAGAGCAGGCAATATCAGACATTTATGTGAAATAGCCAAGCCCGATACCTCAATACTTTTAAATATTGGAACTGCTCATGCAGGGATATTTACTTCGGTAGAAAAGATTTTAGAAACCAAAAGTGAGATTATCCAATGCCTGACTTCAGCTGATGTAGCAATTTTAAACCATGAGGATGTAACTTTTCCAAAGCAAAAAACTAGTGCACAAGTTGTAACTTTTGGTTTGAGCAGCTCAGATGTAAGTGCTAAAAATGTGATTCTAAATGAACAAGCCCAAGCGCAATACGATCTTGAATATCTAGGAAAAACGAGTCAAGTTAAGTTAAAGATAGTTGGAGCTCACCAAGTTTCTAATTCACTAGCTGCCGCAGCTGCCTTTTTGAAAAAAGGAATTGATATTGAATTAGTTGCACAAACCTTGTCCAATTCAGTTGCAAAAAGTAAGTGGCGCATGCAAATTGAAGTGAGCAAAAAAAATGTCACAGTTATTAATGATGCCTATAACGCTAATCCTGAATCTATGAAATCTGCCATTAGAACTCTTAAGCAAATCGGGGTGGGGAAAAATACTTATGCGATTTTAGGTGAAATGCTCGAACTCGGGGAGCTTTCATTACCAAAGCATCAGGAAGTTGCTGAATTAATCCAAAAACTTGAAATACAAAACACCATAATTATTGGTAGTGGTGCTAAATCTATTTATGATTTTCTCTCGAATAATGGCTATAAAGGTAAATTGCACTTTGTGGAAAATGTTGAAAAAGGCATATCCAAAGCCAAAGAAATGATCCAACCAAGCGATGTTGTTTTGGTAAAAGCATCTAGATCTATAGGTCTGGAGCGAGTCGCGAATGCAATAGTCAGTGATTTCAGCGAGAATTTAACCAACACCAATAATCAGGAGGTCGGTCCGTGAGGCTGATCATCATTGCTGGTGTTTTTTCTATGCTGTTTTCACTTTTTGCAACACCGTTATTAATTAAGTTCTTAAAAAGACGTGGACGTTCACAAGCCATCAGAGTTTCTGATGGAAATATTAATTATCCAGAACATCAAGCAAAAGTTGGAACTCCATCAATGGGTGGATTAGCAATTCTTGGTGGTGCCGTTGTTGGTTATTCGATGGCACATTTAATTTTATGGAGACCACCTACACTTTCAGCCCTTATGGCCCTTGGGTTGATGTTTGGATTAGCTTTAGTTGGTTTTGCCGATGATTACTTAAAGATTTATAAACAAAACAGCCGCGGAATTAGAGCGAGAACTAAATTGCTTGGTCAAGCCTTTGTGGCTTTTGCATTTGGTTATGCATCGTTAAATTATCCAGATGAATTAGGAAGAACTCCAGGATCTACTGCTTTGTCATTTGTGAGAGATACAAATATTGTTTTACCAACAGTTTTATTCCTCCTTCTTGTTTGGTTCCTGGTAACTGCAGCAACTAACGCGGTTAACTTGACTGATGGTTTAGACGGTCTAGCTGCAGGAGCTGCAGTATTGACACTTGGTGCATACATTCTTATTGGAGTTTTTGAATTTAACCAGAATTGTTCATTTGAACAAAATGCAACTTGTTATGACGTTCGAGATCCACTAGATCTTGCAGTATTTGCAGCAGCTGTAGCCGGCGCTTGCATTGGTTTCTTATGGTGGAACACTTCTCCTGCACAAATATTTATGGGCGACACCGGCTCTCTTGCTATTGGTGGAGCAATTGCTGGATTAGCAATTATGACCAGAACACAATTACTAATGGCATTTTTAGCTGGATTGTTTGTACTAGTAACTGTTTCAGTTATTTTACAAGTTAGCTCTTACAAATTAACTGGCAAAAGAGTTTTCAAAATGGCACCACTTCATCATCATTTTGAAATGATGGGCTGGCCAGAAATTCAAATTGTGGTTCGCTTTTGGGTAATTCATGGAGCACTTGTTGCCGGAGGATTGGCTTTGTTTTACGCAAGTTGGGTAAGGGCATGATCGATTGGTCAAGACACAACAGACAAAGTGACTGGACCAAAATCAATGCTTGTGTTGTTGGTTTAGGTGTTGCAGGTTTTGCTGCAGCTGATGCACTTATTGAAGTTGGAGTCAAAGTAACCGTTATTGATAACGGTAATGGCGAAAGACAAAAAGAACATGGCACAGTTCTTGAAATATTAGGTGCTCAAATTTACTTGGATTACAAAGGTGAGATTCCAGCAAATACAAATCTTCTTGTAGTTTCTCCAGGAGTTCGTCCAAGTGCTGAAATTATTAATGAAGCGCAAAAAAAGAATATAGAAATCTGGGGAGAATTTGAATTAGCCTGGAGATTAAGACCTCTTGATTTTCCTGCCCCATGGTTATGTGTCACAGGAACAAATGGCAAAACCACAACTTCGATGATGCTCTCATCAATTTTGACTGCTGCAGGTTTAAGAGCACCAGCGGTAGGAAATATTGGAGATTCATTAGTTAGTGCTGTGATGGATCCAATTCCTGCTGATGTTTTTGCTATTGAGGTGGGTGCTCCACAATTACCCTTTGTTAAATCAATGTCTCCGCATTCTGCAGTGGTATTAAACCTTGCCCAAGATCATCTAGATTTTTTCGGAACTTATGAAAATTATTCCCATACCAAAGCCAAGGTTTATACCAATGTGCAAAAAGCTGCCATTTATAACGTGCAAGATGCAACAACAGAAAAAATGGTGCAAGACGCAGATGTAATCGAAGGTGCTCGAGCAGTTGGATTTACTTTAGGTATCCCAGGTTTATCAATGCTTGGTGTAGTTGAAGATTTTCTAGTAGATAGAGCATTTGTGGAAGAGCGTCAAACACATGCTCAAGAACTATGTTCCGTTGACGATATTCAGCCCAATGCACCACACAATGTTGCCAACGCTTTAGCTGCTGCTGCTTTAGCTCGTTCATATGGTGTTGATGCAACACATGTAAGAGACGGCTTACGAAGTTTTGTTCCAGCACCGCATCGAATTGCCACAGTTGGTGAATTTAATGGAATTACTTATATTGATGATTCCAAAGCAACTAATTGTCACGCCGCACAAATGTCTTTAATGGCTTACGACAATGTGGTGTGGATTGCTGGGGGACAGGCAAAAGGACAAGATTTTGCAGATCTAATTAAACAAAATTCTAAGAACATCAGAGCTGCTGTGTTGCTAGGAGCAGATAAAGAATTGATTGCCAACACTTTAAGAACTGTTGCTCCTAATATTCCTTTTAAAGTAATTGAAACAACAGATGAACAAGCAATGACAGAAGTTGTTGTGGCAGCAAGTGAATTCGCAAAACCCGGAGACACTGTCTTGTTAGCACCAGGTTGTGCCTCATGGGACATGTTTAAGGACTACAAAGCACGGGGCAACGCATTTGCCGAAGCAGTAATCAAAACTCAAGGGAAAAAGTAATGGTTACCCAAAATCAAGTTAAAGCCAATAACTTAAAACCTGAAGCAGAAATATCCGCGAAGCTCTATTACGCCTTATTGATAGCAACCTTTGGTTTGTTGTTTATAGGTATGGTAATGATTCTTTCTGCCTCAACAACAGTTTCCTATAAACAATTCAATAATCAATACATTATTTTTCTTCGTCAATTAATGTTTGCAAGTATTGGAATCGTTATCATGATGGCAATTTCACGATTACCAAAAATATTCTTTTTTAGATGGGCAAAAGTAGCTTTATGGATATCAATTGTCTTATTGGTTTTGGTACTCATTCCAAGCATTGGAATATCTGTGGCAGGTCAAAGAAACTGGATTAGTTTATGGGGACCATTTAGATTGCAACCCAGTGAAATTGCAAAACTAACCCTTATTGTTTGGGGATCAGTTGTTTTAAGTAAACAAATTAGATCCAAAATAACAACTTGGCAAAATCTTCTTGTTCCAGTATTTCCAGTGGGTGCAATCATTGCAGTGTTAGTTATTTTTGAGGGTGACTTAGGAACTGCATTGATTCTTGGTCCTATTTTGTTGTCACTTTTCTATGCAGTTGGGGCTCCAGTGAAGTTATTTACTTGGTCTGCCATGGCAGGACTATTAGGAATTTTCATTCTTTCAATTCAAGAAAGTTATCGAATTCAAAGATTCTTATCTTGGATTAATCCATCAGCTGAAAATCAAGATGCAGGTTGGCAAGTAACTCATGGTAAATATGCACTGGCTTCAGGCGGATGGACTGGAATTGGATTAGGTGCTAGTAAAGAAAAATGGGGTTGGTTACCTGCTGCCCACACAGATTTTATTTTTGCTGTTGTTGGCGAAGAATTAGGTTTAGTCGGAACTTTAATTGTGTTGGCGCTAATTGGAACAATTGCTTATGTTGCTCTTACTTTAGCTAGAAAAACCAATGATCTTTTCACAAAACTAATTGCTACATCTGTAATGGCTTGGATTGTGGTGCAATCAATAATTAACGTAGGTGCAGTGTTGGGATTACTCCCAGTAACTGGCGTTCCTTTGCCACTGGTCTCGTATGGCGGTTCATCGTTAGTATTCACAATGAGTGCAATTGGAGTGCTGATGGCTGTGTTGCGGGCAGAACCAAATGTTAAAGCAGAATTGAAGAAGAAGAAATCATTAAGAGCTGTTAAATGAGTGTTATTGCATTAGCTGCAGGTGGAACAGCCGGTCATATCGAACCTGCAATAGCTTGTGCCAAAGCAATTAAAGAAATAGATAATAATGCAAACGTTTTCATTGTGGGAACCTCTAAAGGACTAGAAAGAGACATAGTTCCTAAAAGAGGAATAGAACTAGCTTTAATTCCAGCCACTCCTTTGCCTAGAAATATAAGTTTTGCAACATTATCTTTGCCATTTAGATTGTTGGCGGCAAAAAGAATTGCCCAGCAATTATTAGTTGATAGAAAAGTTGATTGTGTTGTTGGTTTTGGTGCCTATGTTTCACTTCCTATGTATCTTGCCGCCAAGAAATTGAATATTCCAGTAATAATTCATGAAGGCAATAAGAAAGCAGGTTTAGCCAACCGTGTAGGTAGCAAATTTGCTAAGGAAGTCTTTCAAATGTTTCCTAACTCCATTAAAGGAGCAAAGACAATTGGGATGCCTTTAAGAACTGAAATATCTAACTTAAACAAAGAATCTGTTAGAAACAATGCCCGAGTCAGTTTTGGCTTAGATCCAAACAAACAAACTTTGTTAGTTTTTGGTGGATCTCAAGGTGCTTCTTCTGTTAATAGAGCAATCGTTGGTTCTTTGGAAGAATTAGCAGGCACAAATATTCAGATTCTTCATGCAATCGGTAATAAAAATACGATTGATGAAAGTACAAAGAAGTTTAGTTTTTATCACCCTGTTTCCTATATTGAAAAAATGGAAATGGCTTACGCGGCTGCAGATTTAGTTATCTCTCGAGCAGGGGCAATGACAATTGCAGAACAAACAGTTTTAGCGATGCCAGCAATTTATATTCCCTTTGCCAGTGGCAATGGTGAACAAAGTCAAAACGTGGCTGAACTAGTTAAAGACGGGGGAGGAGTTGTAATTTCAGATGCTGAAATTTCACCCGCAGTATTAGTTCGCCAAATCAAAGAACTTCTGGCAAATCCAGCGAAGTTGCATGAAATGTCACAGACTGCAAGCCGTCATGGTTTGCGCGATGCTGACAAGAAAGTTGCGCAAAGCGCGTTAGCCTTAGCAAGTGCACATAAATAGAGTCTGCAAATGACATTGAATAAAGAGATTTCCGATTTAGGAAAAGTTCACATTCTTGGTTTAGGTGGAGCAGGAATGTCTGGTATTGCCAGATTGCTTTCTGCTCAAGGAGTCGAAGTTAGTGGAACTGATGCCAAAGAATCAAGAAGACTTGAAGCTCTACGCAAAATTGGTGTAAATGTTTTTGTTGGCCATTCCCCAGAAAACTTAAAAGATTGCCAAACAGTAATTCATTCAACTGCTATCAAAGAGAATAATCCTGAATTAAAAGCTGCTCGAGATAAGAATTTAAAAGTATTAAGAAGAGCAGATGCATTGGGAGTGCTCACAAGACAATTTGAAACTATTGCAGTTTCTGGAACTCACGGAAAAACCACCACAACATCAATGGTGACTGTGGCTTTACAAGCTTGTGGTGAAGATCCTTCTTTTGCTATTGGAAGTGAACTTTCTGAAACTGGATCAAATGCACACTTAGGCGAAGGCAAAAACTTTGTCGTTGAAGCAGATGAATCTGATGGTTCATTTCTGTTTTTATCACCAAAAGTTGCAGTCGTCACAAATGTGGAACCAGACCACTTAGATCATTGGAAAACTTTTGACAAGATTGAAGCTGCCTTTGTTGAGTTTTGTGAACTAACAAAAGAAAGAAACGGATTTGCTGTTATTTGTGCCGATGACGAAGGCGGCAGAAACCTAATCTTAAAAGCCAAAGAAAAGGGTGTAAAAGTCATTTCTTATGGCACGAACTCCGATAGTGATTTGAAAATTACTAATCTAAAACTAGGACTTCCTGGTCCTTCTTTTGATGTTAATTTCGAGGGTAAAAACTTAGGCAGAATTGAACTTAAAGTCTTAGGGTTACACAATGCTTTAAATGCAGCAGCTGCCCTTAGTGTTGGTCTTGGTTTAGGTAAAGATTTTAATCATCTAAAAAATGGAATTTCTAAATTCACAGGCACGAGAAGAAGATTCGAATTTAGAGGCAGTGCAGATGGAATACGCGTTTATGACGACTACGCACATCATCCAACCGAAATTGCTGCGACTCTTAAAGCTGCTCGAGATGTTGTTGAAAGTGGAAAGATTGTGGTTGCTTTCCAAGCTCATCACTATTACCGCACCGCTTTGTTTAATAAAGAATTTGGCGAAGCACTTGGTTTAGCTGATCAAGTTGTGGTCTTAGAAGTTTTTGCACCAGGAGAAGAGGCAATCCCTGGAGCAAGTGGACAAACTATGGCCTCTCTTGTGCCACTGCATCAAGATCAAGTTGTGTTCGAACCCTCCTGGTCAAAAGTAGCTCAACAACTTGTAAATAGAGCCAAACCAAATGACATCATCATGACTCTGGGTGCAGGGGATATTGGATTGTTAGCTCCTGAAGTTTTAACTCTTTTAGAAGCTCGTCAGAAATCGTGATAAAAAGTCACATTCGTCGAAGAATTATTTTCGCAGTAGTTGTAATTGCAGCGATATCTTCCACAATTCTTTACATTGGTTGGTATTCAAACCTTCTCATTGTTAAAAACATTGAAATCAGGGGAGCCAATGAGGTTCCAGTGCAATTGATCTCGGATACTGCTCAAGTCTCCTTAAATACACAACTTCTAAGAGTTCCTACAACAACTGTCGTTGAAAGATTGAAAACAATTTCTCAAATTGGTCGTGCAGAAGTTAGAAGAGGCTGGCCCTCAACATTAGTGATTGAAATTAGTGAAAGAGCACCTCTTGCCATAACAGATATTCCAGAAGGAAGATTTCTAGTTGATGTAACAGGTTTTCCATATCTTCCAGCACCAGCTGATGCTAATTTACCTTTAGTAAGTGGACCAGATGATCAATCAAGAGCATCAAGTATTTTAGTTTGGCAAAGTTTTCCAGATTGGTTGAAAGCAGAAATAGTTTCCACTAATGCTGATAATCCAAATTCAATGTGGCTAATGATGACGAATGGACGCAAAGTCTTATGGGGCAATATTGATAAGGCGGAAGAAAAAAGTGCTGTGTTGAAAGTGTTACGAAGAATGGCTGGATCTACTTATGATGTTTCAACACCAGAAGTGCCGGTAGTTAAACCTTAAAAGTCGTTTGTTGCTACGTACTTAATCTCTAGATATTCATCAATTCCTTCATAGCCACCTTCACGACCTAATCCAGATTGTTTAACACCACCAAATGGTGCGGAAGGATCTGAAACTAAACCACGATTAAGACCAATCATTCCAACTTGTAAGGCTTCACTTACCTTTAATCCTCTTGCAAGATCTTTGGTGTAAATGTAACCGGCTAAACCATATTCTGATTTGTTCGAAATCTTTAA
>JBJOOK010000011.1:0-21394 GCA_046051325.1 Actinomycetota bacterium
AAAGTTGATCCACTGGGAGATGCTTTTGCTTCAAGAGCTTCAACTTTGCCTGGAGGAGAAGAAGAAAAAACTGTTACAAAATTAGGTTGGACTCAGACTGAAATTTGGCCACTATTTTTATTCTCAATTTGTGGAATGTTGCTATTTGTTACTGCAAATGATTTATTAGTACTTTTTGTGGCATTAGAAGTTATGAGCTTGCCTCTTTACCTTTTAGCAGGTTTGGCAAGACGTCGCAGATTACTTAGCCAAGAAGCTTCTTTGAAGTATTTTATTTTAGGTGCTCTTGCTAGTGCAATTTTGCTTTTTGGAAGTGCTTTAACTTATGCATACACCGGATCATTGGAATTTGGTCAAATTTCAAATGGAATTAGTTCTGCCAATAATTCACCAGGTTTATTAACAGCAGCAATTGCACTTGTTGCAGTGGGAATGTTATTTAAAGTTGGTGCTGTTCCATTTCACCAATGGGTGCCAGATGTTTACATGGGCTCTCCAACCCCAGTAACTTCATTTATGGCAGGTGCGGTGAAAGTTGCAGCATTTGGTGGATTGCTCAGAGTTTTCTACGTTGCATTTGGCGCACTGGTTTGGGATTGGCGACCATTAATTTGGGTTGTTGCAGGCTTAACAATGGTTGTAGGAAGCGTTATTGCATTAGCGCAATCAGATTTTAAGAGAATGCTTGCTTACTCATCTATTTCAAACGGTGGATTTATTTTGGTTGGATTCTCAGCAACCAATAGACCAGCTATTGCTGCGGTCTTGATTTATTTGATCGCTTACGCATTTGCCACAGTCGGCGCATTTGCACTACTTACTTTAATTAGAGAACAAGCTGGAGAAAGCTCAACCTTGATTCGTTGGAAAGGTTTAGGAAAGAAATCTCCGCTAGTAGCTTCTCTTATGTCTCTATTTATGTTGTCATTTGCTGGAATTCCATTAACCAGTGGTTTCACGGCAAAGTTTGGAGTCTTTACCGCAGCAATTTCTGGTGGGGCTACCGCATTAGTTTTGGTCGGAGTTTTGGCAAGTGTGATTGCTGCAGTGTTTTATGTCAGGGTAATTATTTTGATGTTCTTTAGTGAACCAATTCCTGATGGTCCATTTGTAGTTGTCCCTAGTGTTTTCACAACAATTGCGATAACAGCAAGTGCATTAGTCACAATAATTTTAGGACTATTTCCTCAAGTGATTATTGATTTAATTAGCTCTGCGTCAGTGTTTCTTCGATGAGTAAAGTTAATGTCCCCGAAATTTTAATTGGTGATGAAAAATTAAAAGAGTTTTTAAGTAAAGGAATAAAGAGAACAGAAGAATTCTTAGAAATAGAATCTGCCTCTCCATATAATCCTTTAACTGAAATTACCCAACATTTATTGCTAGCTGGTGGAAAGAGAATTAGACCAGTATTAGTTTTTCTTTCTGCTCAGTTTGGAAAACCTGATATAGATCGTTTAGCAAAAGTTGCTGCTGCAATTGAATTTATTCACGTGGCAACGCTTTATCACGATGATGTTATGGATGAAGCACTTTTACGACGCGGTGTTGAGTCTGCAAATGCAAAATTTGGTAATACAAATGCAATCTTGGCGGGAGACTTTCTCTTCTCTAGAGCATCAGCAATTGCAGCTGAATTAGGTCCTCACGTTGTAACAACTTTGGCAGATACTTTGTCAGTACTTTGCGAAGGTCAAATTCGCGAAGCAATGGGTGCTGGAGATAGTGATCCGATTAAGCATTACTTGGAAGTTTTGAAACAAAAAACAGGTTCGTTAATTGAAACCTCAGCAGCACTAGGTGCTTACTTATCTGGCGCAGATGATGTTGTCACAGCAGCCTTAAGTAATTATGCACAAAACATTGGACTGGCATTTCAAATTTCTGATGACATTCTTGATCTAAAAGGCGACTCTGCCAAATCAGGAAAAATGATTGGTAAAGATCTACTTGAAGGAATTCATACCTTGCCTGTGTTATCAGCCCTTTCATTAGACAAAGAAGAATCGTTAAAACAATTACTAGTTGAAGTGCGAAAAAATCCTGAGTTAATACAAACCATTATTGACAAAGTAACGAACTTGGGTGGATTTGATGTAGCCACACTTCACTTAGAAAGCCTGATTGATCAAGCTATGACTTCATTAGATTCAGTTCCAAAAGGAAGCGCACGTGATGCTTTAGTGCAATTTGCAGAATGGTTAACGAAAAGAAATAGCTAGTTTTTATTGATTCGGTAAGTTCTAATTGCGTCATAGCTAAATACCGAAACTGCAAGCCACACAATTAAGAAACCAATCCAACGTGCTGTAATCATGGGTTCATCAAATACAAAATAACCAATTAAGAATTGCAAAATTGGACCAAGAGCTTGCAGCAGACCAATTCCGACTAATGGAATTCTTACTACCGCTGTTCCAAAAAGTAACAATGGAATAACAGTTACTACACCAGCAGTTGCCAACCAAAAGGAATGCGTTGGCCCGTGGTTTACAAAACTTAAATCATTTTTACTATTTAAATAAAATAGGAATGCTGAAAAAAATGGAGTTAACATCAAAGTTTCGATTGTTAAACTAGGAATGGCATCTACGTTAGCCATTTTCTTTACTAAACCATAAAAACCAAATGAAAACGCTAAACTCAGTGCGATATATGGGGGATGACCTAAAGTTATAGTTAAGAAAGTTACTGCAATAAAAGTCAAGCCAACTGCAACTTTTTGTAAAGTTCTAAGTCTTTCTTTAAGGACAATTACCCCTAGCGCTACAGACACTAAAGGATTAATAAAGTAACCAAGTGAAGTTTCAATCACATGACCGTTATTAACTGCCCAGATAAAAACACCCCAATTAATAGTGATCAAAATTGAAGCGAAGAAAAGCAGAATCATTTTCTGTTTGTTGAAAAACGCTGCTTTTACTTCATCCATTAAATTTCGAAAGTAAACAATGACTAAAAGCAATCCAAGGGACCAGACAACACGGTGTGCGAGGATTTCTGGAGCCGAAGCAGGTTTTAATAACTGCCAATAAAGAGGAACGACGCCCCAAATTAGATATGCGCCCACTCCAGCCAATAGCCCAGAGTTATATCTAGATCTTTGTTCAGCAGTGTTCAAATTGCCACATTTTCTGGATGGGAAGCGGAATTCTCGTTGCATTAAGTCTAGGCAACTTCCAAGAAGTAACTGCCTTTGGCCAATTGAGGGGTGTGCAGTGGCGAAAAATGCAGTTATCCGATACAAATAAATAGAGACATTTTTCTTAGAAAAGGAAAACTTCGAGATTATGCGTAGCTCCACCAACACTTTGAAAACAATATTTCTGTTGGGCTTTCTTGGCCTGTTCGTAATGGTTCTCGCTAGTTGGTTCGGGGGATCATCTGGACTTTGGTTTGGACTTATTTTTGCAATTGGCATGAACGGTTTTGCTTATTTCTATTCTGATCGTTTAGCACTTAAAGCAATGCGTGCTTATCAAGTAACACCTCAAACTGCTCCAGTTTTATACAAAATAGTTAGTGATTTAGCAACACAAGCAAAGCAACCAATGCCACGTGTTTATTTGTCTCCTACCGCATCACCAAATGCTTTTGCTACCGGAAGAAATCCACAAAATTCAGCAGTATGTGCCACTGAAGGAATCATGAATCTACTAACTGAAAGAGAATTAAGAGGAGTTATTGGTCATGAACTTTCACATGTTTACAACAGAGATATTTTAACTGCTTCAGTAGCCGCAACTATGGCAAGTGTGATGATGAGCATGGTTCAATTCTTTTGGTTATTTGGGGGCAGAGATTCTCAAAGATCTAATCCCATAGGCGCAATTTTCTTAATGATCGTAGGTCCAATGGCTGCAACTATGTTGCAATTAGCAATTGGAAGATCTAGAGAATTCGCTGCTGATGAAGATGGTGCCATTTTGACAAAAGATCCAATGGCTCTAGCAAGTGCTTTACAGAAAATTGATGCAGGAATTTCCAATGCGCCAATGAGGCCAACCTCAGATATGGAAACAGCATCATCAATGATGATTGCTCATCCATTTAGAGGAAGCGGAATGGCAAAATTATTTTCAACACATCCTCCAACTCAAGAACGTGTAAAAAGATTAGAAATGATGGCACAACAGATGGGGCAGTCTTCATAAAACCTTAAGCACCGTATGATTACGAAAGTACTAAAATCAAGGTAGCTTGCCCGAGTGGCCAAAGGGAGCAGACTGTAAATCTGCCGGTTCACGCCTACAGTGGTTCAAATCCACTAGCTACCACGCTTAAATAAAATAAGCCCTAACAAAAGTTAGGGCTTATTTTATTTGTGTTTATCTAAAATTTGTAAATTGTGTTGCAAAATCAAGTTCTGCTTTTTCAACCAAGCGCATAACAATTTGTAGGTCATCTCGTGACTTACTTGTGACTCTTAATGTTTCACCCATGATTTGAGTCTTAATGGTTTTAGGACCTTCATCACGAATTATCTTGGCAAGCTTCTTGGCATTTTCTTGAGAAATGCCTGAATTGAAATTGCCTGTGATTTTGTAGATTTTTCCAGAACCTCTTGGGTCATCTGCTTTAAAAGATTTCAAAGAGATGCTTCTTTTAATCAATTTTTCTTTAAACACATCCAAAGCGGCTTTGGCTCGCTCTTCGGTGCTGGATTCAATTTCTACGCTTAATTCGTTAAGCCACTTGATTTCGGTTTCAGTGTTCTTAAAATCAAAGCGTTGGGAAAGTTCTTTGCTCGCTTGATTTAGAGCATTGTCTGCTTCTTGGCGATCAATTTTACTTACGATGTCGAATGAGTTATCAGCCATGTAAAAAAGTTACACCAATCAGTTCTTCACTTGTGCGCCATACGCGCTTGGCTAATTCAATATCTTGAGCAGACTTATTCATTTTGACTTTCTTAGGCTTTCCTCTTGATTCAAACAATCCTCGAGGTCCTAAGTAATCTCCACTTTGAATATCGACCCAAGTACAAGCTGAGGAAGCGCACCTTTTGCTGCACTTTGTCCCAAAATAATGTTCATTACTTTTGTTACTGCTAATTCAACACTCTTTCTTAATCCAGATCTCTTAGTTGCTGCAACAAGTTGAAGGTTGGTATTGGCGTATCCGGGGTGAGCAACAGCTACCGTGATATTTGAATTAGCAATTTTTAGTCTACGAACCAATTCGTTGGTAAAAAGTAAATTGGCTAGCTTGGAATTTCCATAAACAGTCCATGGTGAGTAGTTTTCTTTGCTCACATTTATTTCACTTTTGTCCCCAGTCTTAAGTTTTCCTAAGCGATGAGCAGAAGAAGAAACATTAACGATTCGAGGATTATTTCCTATACTTATGGCATCTAATAAAAGCTCTGTTAAGAGGAAATGGCCTAGGTGATTTGTGCCCATTTGGGACTCAAAACCATCTTTGGTTATCTCAAAAGGAACAGCCATGATTCCAGCGTTATTAAGTAGTACATCAATTGGTTTTATTGATTGCTTCGCAGCAAATTTTCTGACTGAATCCAAATCCATCAAATCAAGTTCTGCTACTTCAATAACTGCTGATGGAGTCTGGTTAAGAATTTGATTTTTAACACTTTGACCTTTATTGATATCTCTAACGGCTAACACAATTTCAGCACCAAGTTTGGCTAACGCAATTGCGCTTTCTTTTCCCAGTCCAGAATTGGCTCCGGTAATGATTACTCTTTTTGATTTCATATCAATTAGTGAAGGAGATTTTGGTCCACTCATTAGTTGAAACTCACTCCTCAGGTATTCTCAATTTTCGCGGCTAGAAATCTATCTTGACAGTCGCTCAGCCCCAATAGCTCAGATGGTAGAGCATCTCCATGGTAAGGAGAAGGTCTGCGGTTCGATTCCGCATTGGGGCTCGGGTTGAATGATCCAAGAGCAAAGCGGAGTAGCTCAGGTGGCAGAGCAAACGACTCATAATCGTTGTGTCGCGGGTTCGACTCCCGCCTCCGCTACACGGAGAAAAAAGTATTAGGAGAGGATAGGTAAATGGCAAAAAGTGATGTACGTCCAAAAATAACAATGGCTTGTGCTGATTGCAAAGAACGCAATTACATAACAAAGAAAAACCGTCGTAACGATCCAGATCGTTTGGAAGTTAAGAAGTTTTGTCCACGTTGTAACAAGCACACAGAACATAAAGAAACTCGCTAAGAACTTTTAGCAAAATTAACTTTAATATTCTGTGGCACTTAACTTAGCGTTTCTAAATAGGTCGTACCCTTCTTTAGAAACTTTTAAAGTTGATCAAGAAAAAATCAATGCATTCAGTGATGCCATTGGCGATCATAATGATTACGTTAAACAAGGCTATGCCTCACCAACTTTCTTAATTTCCATTCAAATGGGAGCAATGGAAGTTGCCCTTTTTGATCCTGAACTTGGTCTTGATTACAGCAAAGTGGTTCATGGTGAACAAAGTTTCGAATACAAAAAACCTGTCAAAGCAGGCGATGAATTATCTTTTGTTTCCACAATTGAAGACATAAAATCTAAAGTTGGCAACGATTTCATCACCATCAGAAGTGATGTCAAGGACGCTGCAGGAAATGAAGTTGCAACCCTAAAGGCAACACTTATTGCTCGCGGAACGGACAATTAATGTCTGCGGCAATTAAATACAGTGATGTTGAAGTTGGGTTTGAATTACCTAAAATTGTACATAATTATCAACGCCAAGATTTAGTAAAATATGCAAATGCATCAGGCGATCACAACAAAATCCACTTGGATGAATCGTTTGCAAAATCTGTCGGATTGCCAGACATCATTGCCCACGGAATGTTAACCATGGGTGTAGCTAGTCGAGTAGTTACTAATTGGGTAAAAGACATAACGGCTGTGAAAAGTTTTTCCGTTAAATTTTCTGCACCAGTAGTTGTGCCAAATGACGGCAAAGGAACAGACGTAGAATTTGGTGCAAAGATTGAAGAAAAAATGGCAGATAATTTGGTCAAGATTGCAGTAGAAGCTCGTTGTAATGGCATAAAAGTTTTAGGAAGATCTTTAATAATTGCTCAACTTTCTTAAATTATGAATGCACCTAAAGAAGTTATTGATTTAGCCGAGCAAAGAATTCAAGCTCGTGCGAATAAAGATTTTGCCCTCTCTGATCAATTGCGGGATAAAATTTCAGACTTAGGTTATGTAATTAAAGATCACCCTTCAGGCTATGAATTAGTTGTTAAACCACCTTTTGAAGTTTTTGAGAATTTAGCCAGTATAAAAATAAAGTCAGATCTTTTAAGTAAAAAAATAACGATTTGTTTACTAGTTGATGGTTGGCTAGAAGACACCAAAGAGTGCATAAATGCGTTACTTACACATATGCCACAAGATGCTTCAATTTTAGCTCTGGATTTGGGTAATAAAGAATTAGTTGGAAACTATCTAGCTGAAACAGAAAAAACAAATAAGAGTTTAGTTGTTCTGCACACCTCCCAGACATTGGAACAAGCTGGATGGGCAAATTCAATCAATAAGTTAATTGAGTTAAACCCTGCTGAATTTAGTGTCGTGATGGATTTAAGTTCCATAATTAGTGGTGATGCAATTACTCCACTTATCAACCAAATAAAAGATGAAATTGTTGCTGCAGGCTGGAAAGGTTCTTTGGTCAAATTAGATGATGAATGGCGAAGTGTAGAAGACAAAGGTGAAGGCGAAGTAGATATTTTATTAGGCTATTTATTTGCCATAAAGACAAAGATTGCTCAGGATATTCCTGCCAATTCCAAAGCAAAATTTTATCGAAATGCAGATCTTGAATGGTCTCTTGAAATAAGAAGTAAAGGACATAAATTAGTAGCCCTGGGAAATTATTTGCCGGTAGAGCAAAAAAGACATCATGGTTATCACGATTCAGATATTGAATATAGAGAAAAAGAGTCTAAGAAAACCTATGACCGTATCTTGCAAAACTATCGAGGCAAAACTCAAATATTGAGTCCCAGAAGATAGTGCTTGAATTAACATAATCAACATGAGACAACTCAAAGGATTCAAACTTTCTGATCACACAACTCTTCGAGTTGGTGGATTAGCAACAACAGTTTGTGAAATTCAGAGTCCTTCTGATATTCAAGATTTTGTACACGAATATGGCAATCAAGACTTCTTTGTTCTTGGTGGGGGAAGCAACATTGTTGCTCCAGATCACGAAATTAAAACACCAATTGCCTATATGCAATTGGTTAATTCTTCTGCAAAAACCGATGGAGATTTTGTTGAAATAAATGCAGGCGCTGGAATGTTGTGGGATGACTTCGTGGCTGATGCGGTTGATCAAGGTTTAAGTGGTGTGGAAACACTTTCAGGAATTCCAGGAACAGTGGGAGCTTCCCCAATTCAAAACATTGGCGCTTATGGAACTGAAGTTAATTCATCAATTAAATCTGTCCAACTAGTGGATGGAACAACTGGTAAATCAAGAATTTTAACAAATGAAGAACTTAAATTTAGTTACAGATTCTCTATTCTTAAGAATCTAACTTCAAGATTTATTATTGAAAATGTAACCTTTAGATTAAAAAGGGATAAGAATTCAAAGATAACTAACTACCCACAAGTTGCAGAATCATTAGGTATCAACCCGGGAGAAAGTGTCTCAATTAAAGAACTGCGCAATACGATTCTTGCGATTAGAAAATCTAAAGGAATGATTTTTGATCCAAGGGATCATGACACTTTCAGTGTCGGTTCATTTTTCATTAATCCAATTATGGAAAAAGATAAAGTTCCAACTAATGCTCCAATGTATGAAAATGAATCTGGGAAAGTTAAAACCAGTGCTGCCTGGTTAATTGAGCAAGCTGGATTTGAAAAAGGATTTCGACTTGGTGGTGCCATGATTTCCAGTAAGCACACATTGGCAATTGCAAATTCAGGAAATGCCACAGCAGAAGATGTTATTGAATTATCAAACTTAATAACTTCAGGAGTTTTACAAAAATTTGGAATAGCGTTAACTATTGAACCAAGAATTTTAAAAATCTAAGCTAATAATTTTTGTAATCTGGTAACGCCTTCAACAAGATCTTTATCACTCAAGGCATAACTCATGCGCACATATCCAGGAGTACCAAAAGCTTCCCCTGGGACTAATGCAACATCTACTTCTTCTAATGCAATATTTGCCAAATCAAGGGATGAATTAATTGTTTTACCGTTTACGGTTTTTCCAAGTAATCCCTTTACAGATGGATAGACGTAGAAAGCACCACCTGGTTCAGGGCAAACCACACCTTTAATTTCATTCAACATCTTCACAATTGTTTCGCGACGTTTTGAGAAAGCATCCAACATTGGTTTTAGTACATCTTGCGAACCATTTAAGGCAGCAATAGTTGCTTGTTGAGCAATGTTATTGACGTTACTTGTCATATGTGATTGTAAATTAATTGAAGCTTTTGTGAATTCTTTTGGTCCGATAGTCCAACCCACTCGCCAACCTGTCATGGCATATGTTTTTGCCACTCCATTAACGATCACACATTTGTCTCTTAATTCAGGAACCAGTCCTGGCATGGATGAAAATTGGGAACCTGAATAAATTAGATGCAAATAAATTTCATCAGTCATTACCCAGATGTTTTTTGATACAGCCCATTGGCCAATTGCCTTTACTTCATCAGGGGTGTAAACGGTTCCTGTTGGGTTTGATGGTGAAGAAAAAATAAGTAGTTTAGTTTTACTTGTATAAGCTTTTTCTAATTGTGCAACGCTTATTTTGTAATTAGTAGTTTCATCTGAATTAATTACAACAGGTTTGCCACCAAAAATTTGTACTACTTCAGGATAAGTAACCCAATAAGGGGCCTGTAATAAAACTTCGTCCCCTGGATTAATAAGTGTTGCCATGGTGTTAAAGATTGCTTGCTTGCCACCATTTGTTACTACAACTTGATCAGCAGTTATTTCAAAACCATCATCTCTAGTTGCAGCTTTGGCAATTGCTTCTCTAAGTGGTGCTAAACCTGGAGTTGGTGAATAACGATGATTAGAAACTTCAGTTGCTGCTTTTTGTGCAGCTTCAACAATGTGAGTAGGAGTTGGAAAATCAGGTTCGCCAGCTCCAAAACCAATAACTGGACGCCCTGCAGCCTTTAAGGCTTTGGCTTTTGCATCCACTGCCAGGGTTGCGGACTCGGCAATGGCCTGAACGCGCTCGGAGATTTCTTTGCTCATAAACCCAATGTTGTCAGGCACTTCTCCTCGAGACTTCACCCACTAGGACAGATAAATACTGTGTCGGCGTAAAGACAGATAAATACTGTGTCGGCGTAAACTCGTTCAGGCGTGAAGACGCTGTGCGAGGAATGCCTATCTTTTAAGCGTGATCGGCAGCTTTTGGTGCGCTTAGGGGTGTGGCGCAACTGGTAGCGTACCGGTCTCCAAAACCGGTGGTTGCAGGTTCAAATCCTGTCGCCCCTGCAAAAATATTTTGACCCAAAACAAAAAGAAAAAGGACGAAGTATGACTGACAAACTTGCTAACGCAACTTTGGATGGCGCGCGTCAAAATCCTTTTGTTAGAGCTCGTGATTTTATTCGCGATGTAATTTCAGAATTAAAGAAAGTAGTTTGGCCAACTCAGCGCCAACTAATTAATTACACAATCATTGTTTTAGTTTTTGTAGTTATCGTCGCAGGAATAATTGCTGCACTTGATTTTACTTTTACACAAATTACTTTAAGAATTTTCGGAAACTAGGATAAAGGAAAAACTGTGACTGAATCTCCGTTCTCGCACGTTGAAAATATAAAACCTGCAACAACACCTGATAACGCATCAGTTGCTGTTGCTGACATGTTTTCTGCATCTACTGTTGAGACCCCAGAAGTTGTTGATCCAATTGTTAATGACTCTCCAAACTTTGAACAACCAGTTGAAGAAGTAAAAGTCGAAGAAGCTGTTGTTGAAGAGACAGTTGCAGAAGTTGATGAAACTCCAGCAGAAGACGTTGATCCTGTTGTTGCTTTTGCAGACTCCTTAAGACTGCAAGCTGGTGACTGGTTTGTAATCCATTCCTATGCAGGATTAGAAAACAGAGTTAAAACAAATATTGAAAACCGTATTATTTCTTTGAATATGGAAGATTACATTTTCCAAGTTGAAGTTCCAATTGAAGAAATTACTGAAATTAAAGCTGGAACAAGAAAACAAATTAAAAGAAACAAATTCCCAGGTTATGTTTTAGTTCGCATGGAACTAACCGATGAATCATGGGGAGTTGTAAGACACACTCCAGGTGTTACAGGTTTCGTAGGCCATGCCCACACACCATCACCATTAAAACTTGAAGAAGTTGTTGCAATTCTTGCTCCAAGAATTGAGAAAAGAATTGTTTCTGCAACAACTGGTCAAACTACAACTGTGCGTGAAGTTCAAGTACTTGATTTTGCAGTGGGAGATTCTGTCACAGTTGTTGATGGACCATTTGCCACATTGCAAGCAACAGTTTCTGAGATCAACATCGATTCACAGAAAGTAACTGGTCTGGTCGAAATATTTGGACGAGAAACACCAGTTGAACTCGGCTTTAGTCAGATTCAAAAGAACTAGAAAAAGGGAAAACAAAATGGCACCTAAGAAAAAAGTATCCGGTTTCATCAAGTTACAAATTGTTGCCGGTCAAGCAAACCCAGCACCACCAGTAGGTCCAGCTTTGGGTCAACATGGTGTAAACATCATGGATTTCTGTAAGGCATACAACGCAGCAACTGAACAACACCGTGGACAAGTAATTCCAGTTGAAATTACTGTTTATGAAGATCGTTCATTTACTTTCGTTACTAAAACTCCTCCAGCAGCAAGATTGTTATTAAAAGCAGCTGGAATTGAAAAGGGAACAAGTAATCCTTTGACAACAAAAGTTGGCAAAGTTACAAAGTCCCAAGTTAAAGAAATTGCAAACGTAAAGATGGCTGATTTGAACGCAAATGACATCGAAGCTGCTTCACGCATCATCGAAGGAACTGCCCGTTCAATGGGAATCACAGTCGTCGACTAGAAAAAAGATTTCTTAAAAGACAAAGTGTCTTTTAAGAGTGGGAGAGCCTCTGCGGGCTCATTAAAAACCACAAACTGCAATCAATAAGGAGCAGGCAAATGAAACGCAGCAAGAAATATAGAGAGTCAGAAAAGTTAGTTGATCGCGACAAGGTGCACACTGCGTTAGAAGCAGCAGCATTAGCGAAAAAAACAACCACTGTTAAATTCGATGCCACCATTGAAGTTTCAATGGCTTTAGGTGTCGATCCTAAAAAAGCTGATCAAATGGTTCGTGGCACAGTTTTGTTGCCTCATGGAACAGGAAAGACAGCACGCGTAATCGTTTTCGCAAACGCCGACAAAGCAGCAGAAGCAAGAGCAGCCGGTGCTGACGAAGTTGGAAGTGATGACTTAATTGAAAAAGTAGCTGGTGGATACACCGACTATGACGCAGTTGTTTCCACACCAGATCTAATGGGAAAAGTTGGTCGACTAGGAAAAGTTCTAGGACCTCGTGGATTAATGCCTAACCCAAAAACAGGAACTGTAACTATGGATGTTGCCAAAGCTGTAACAGATATTAAGGGTGGAAAGATTGAATTTAGAATTGATAAGAATTCAAATCTTCACTTCCCAATTGGTCGTTCCTCTTTCTCAGAACAACAATTAGCTGAGAACTACAACGCAGCACTTGATGAAATCGCTAGAGCAAAACCATCCTCAACAAAGGGTCGCTACATCAAGAAGGCAGTTATGTCTTCATCGATGGGACCTGGCATTCCAGTTGAAGTGGGCGCTTCAGGATCAAGTGAGACCGAGGACTAAATCCTCATATAGATTTTCTCTAGTTTTACCCCTGCAGGTAAGTACTACTTATATGCAGGGGTAATCTAGGAAAAGTAAGAAGCCGAAGACCGCTGGATTTCTAAGAGATAAAACTTTTAGAAACTAAGCCTCAAAGAAATTTGAGAACCCGCGCAGGTGCGATCAAGATTAAAGAGACAAAGTAATTTGTCTTCTTAACCTGGTGCATATGCGCATCAGGTTTTTTTATTTCTCAAAAGGTTTTAGTAAAAACTAGCCTGATTAAAGGAAAGGGAGCCTCAATGGCGACTGCTGAAAAGTCCGCAGTTATAGCTGAGATGACGGAGAATTTCCGTAAATCAACTGCAACTGTAATGACTGAGTACCGCGGACTATCCGTTACGCAATTAAAAGAATTGCGTCGCGCATTGGGTCCTACAACAACTTATAAAGTTGTTAAAAATACTTTGTCTCGTTTGGCTGCAAAAGCTGCTGGTGTCGAAGGTTTAGATGAAATGCTAAAAGGCCCAAGTGCCATTGCATTCATCGAAGGTGACGCAGTTGAATCCGCAAAAGGTTTAAAGAATTTTGCTAAAGATAATCCTGCACTTGTTATTAAGGGTGCATACATGGATGGCAAAGTGCTTTCACCAAAAGAAATTCTTCGTCTGGCAGATCTTGAATCACGTGAAGTACTCCTTGCGAAATTAGCTGGAGCAATGAATGCATCGCTTTCACAAGCTGTGTATTTGTTAGCCGCTCCATTAGCAAAGACCGCAAGAGCTTTAGGTGCATTGCAGCAACAGAAATCTCAAGAGAACTAAATAAAGGAAAAGGGAAAATAAAATGGCAAAAATAGCAACAGATGATCTATTAGGCGCATTCAAAGAAATGACTTTGATTGAACTTGCAGATTTCGTTAAATTGTTTGAAGAAACATTTGGCGTAACAGCTGCAGCTCCAGTTGCAGTCGCAGCAGCACCAGCTGGTGGCGGCGCAGGCGGAGACTCAGGCTCTTCTGATCAAGATGAATTCGATGTCATCTTGGAAGACGGCGGAGACAAGAAGATTCAAGTTATTAAAGAAGTTCGCACCCTTACCAACTTAGGTCTAAAAGAAGCAAAAGATCTAGTTGAAGGTGCACCAAAGCCAGTACTTGAAAAAGTTAACAAAGAATCTGCAACAAAGGCTAAAGAATTATTAGAGTCTGCAGGCGGAAAAGTAACAATCAAGTAATAGCAAAACGTTTGCAAAGAAATCCCCCACGAACAGCAAAAACTGTTCTTGGGGGATTCTTTTTTGACAAGACATTGCGCTGGAATCAACTGGGTTTTACATCTTTAAGGTTTATCCTTATCCAGATGGTCAAATTGACTATCAAAGAAAGAAAAATGTTAGGAATTAATTTAATGGAAATATTATTATTAGTAGGTCGTTTGTTTTTCGCACTGTTGTTTATCGGTTCAGGAATTGGTCACCTTCGCCAAACAGCAGCAATGGCAGGTTATGCATCTTCTAAAGGTGTTCCTGCAGCAAAAGCTGCAACAATCATAAGTGGTTTGATGATTTTGCTGGGCGCTGCTTATATTGCACTTGGTTTCTATGCAGATCTTGGCGCATTGTTAATTTTCGTATTTCTAGTACCAACTGCATTTTTAATGCATCCATACTGGAAAGAAACAGATGCAATGACAAAAATGAACGAAATGATTGCGTTCAATAAAGACATCGCATTAGCAGGTGCAGCCCTTGCCTTTTTCTACATCTTCGCAAAACATGGCGAAACTGTAGGTTTGGTTTTGAGCACCACCACTTTGTTCTAAGTTCTAACCAGTAACTCCTCAACAGCCCCAAGGCTCAAAGCTTTGGGGCTGTTGTTATTTGTGTGAATTGTGGATTCTGTTTTCACTACTTATATATAAGTTTGTGGGGAGAAATCCTCAAACTGATTCTGAATGGCACTAGAAATTTGGATTATTTGCTGGCATTCTTACCCCAAGGGTAGAAGTACCCAAAACCAAATGGAGGTTCGCTGTGCAATTTAGTCGTCGCGCCGGACTCCTTGTTTCTGGTATCGCATCTGCATTAGTTGCATCAATGATGATGGCACCAGTTCAAGCAGCCGATAGCAGTACCGCAACTTCTCTTGCAGACTTTGGTGGTCTTGCAGGATTAGAAGCAAAATGTAAAGAAGAAGGTCAATTAAACGTTATTGCGTTGCCGCGCGATTGGGCAAACTATGGCGAAGTAATTGATACTTTCATTAGAAAATATCCATCAGTAAACGTAGATAGCCAAAACCCAGAGGGATCTAGTGCGCAAGAACTTGCAGCTGTTCGTCAGCTAAAAGGTTCTAACCGTGCACCAGATGTTCTTGACGTTGGTTTAGCATTCGCAGTTTCTGGTGCAGCTGAAGGATTATTTGCTCCATACAAAGTTGCAACATGGAATGACATTCCAGCTGGAGCAAAAGAAAAGACTGGTCTTTACTTCTCAGATTACGGTGGCGTGATTGCAATTGGTTACGACGCAAAGAGAGTAAAGGTTGCTCCAAAGACCATCAAGGATCTTGGAAATGCAATTTATAAAAACCAAGTTGCTTTGAATGGTAACCCTACTTCTGCAGGTGCAGCACTGGGCGCAATGTTTGCTATCTCTGTTGCATCTCAAGGTGCAAAAGGTGTAGACAACATGGCTTCAGGTGTAAATCTTGTTAAAGATTGGAAAAAGGCAGGAACATTCCTACCTGTTCAAGCTTCAAGTGCAACCGTTGCAAATGGTCAAACACCAATCACTCTTGACTGGGATTACTTACAAGGTAAGTACGCCAAATCAAGTGCAAAAGTCAAATGGACAAAAGTAATTCCAACTGATGCTGCAATTGGTGGTTTCTACCAACAAGCAATTAATAAAACAGCTCCAAACCCAGCTTGTGCTCGTTTGTGGATGGAATATCTCTACAGCGATCAAGCACAAAACTTGTGGTTAGCAGGCGGAGCTCGTCCAATACGTCTTGATGCAATGATCAAAAAAGGCACCGTAAACAAGAAGTACTTGGCAGATCTACCTAAGTTGCCAGCAGGCACCGTAGTAATTTATCCAACAGTTGCGCAGCAAACAAAAGCTCGTGAAGTGTTGGCTAAACAATGGGGCAAGCTCAACTAATGCAAGGAATTAATTAGTGACTGATATTCAGTCGCAAAACGTTGTCGCCGCCCAGAAAATGGGCGGCGACAATCGTTATAAAAGCAAAAATACTTCATTAAAAAAATTATTTTTTGATTACAGTGGTTTAATTCCTTTTTTCTTATTTGCAGCGATGTTCATTGGACTTCCAACTGGTTCAGTAGTAGTCAATGCCTTTAGAGGTAATTCAAATGAATGGACTTTTGATAATTTACGAGTTGCTTTTGGTGATATTTACTTTACAAGCTTGATTGGCAGTCTTCAATTAGGGTTCACTTCTGCTCTTACTGGTGCCGTTGTTGGATTAGCAATTTCTTATGCAGTTGCAATAAGTGGTAGAAAAAAATTACAAAGAATTGTTTCAACTGCAAGTGGAGTTTTTGCAAATACTGGTGGAGTCCCATTGGCTTTTTTCTTTATTGCTGCAATTGGAAATTATGGTTTAGTGACAATTGGATTACAAAAAATTGGTATAGATATTTATTCTGGCGATTTTACATTATTTGGATTTAGTGGCCTGGTACTTGTTTATTTGTATTTTCAAATTCCTCTGATGATTATTGTTACCTATCCAGCAATCGAAGGTATTAGAAATGAGTGGAGAGAAGCTGCAGTTAACCTAGGTGCTACAAAAACTATGTATTGGAGATATGTAGGAATTCCAATATTAACTCCCGCGTTCACAGGCGCGTTCTTACTTTTGTTTGCTAATGCATTCGCTGCTTATGCCACAGCAAATGTTTTAACTAGCGGCACACTTCCTTTATTGCCGATTCAAATTGGTTCGTTAGTTAACGGAAATGTTGTAGCTGATCAAGTAAATGTGGGAATGGCTATGGGATTAGAAATGATCATTATCGTTTCGGTGACAATGGGCGGATACATATATCTTGATAGAAGAACATCAAAATGGCGGAAAAGATAATGGCGAAAATCAAATCAAGTTCAACTGTTAATCCAACGCCAGGAGTTGGGTTAAATACCTGGCTAATCCTTGGTTTTCTGTTTTTTATAGTTCCAATATTTTCAGCAGCACTTTTCTCGGTTCAAGTAGGAGATGGAAGTTATACCCTTACTGCGTACTCCAGAATGCTTTCTGATCCAGGATTAAGTGAATCGCTTTGGTTATCTACAAAATTAGTTTTTATGACTGTTGCAATAGTTCTTCTTTTTATGGTTCCAACAGTTACTTGGCTTCACATTAGAGCTCAAAAAGCAAAAAGAGTTGTGGAATTTATAACGCTTTTACCTTTAATTATTCCACCTGTTGTAACAGCATTAGGTTTATTAAGTTCAATGCCAAGTTTTTTGAAGGATTCACCTTATCTTTTAGGTTTTGCCTATGGCGCTTTAACAATGCCTTATACATATAGAGCATTAGATGCAGGTCTTAATTCAATTGACGTTAAAACTTTGGTTGATGCTGGACGCGGTTTGGGTGCAAGTTGGAAACAGGTACTTTCTTCTGTGATTGCACCAAATATTAAGTCGGCAATTTTTGGTGCCATTTTTCTAGCCGTTGCACTTGTCTTAGGAGAGTTTGTTGTTTCATCACTTTTGATTTGGAACACACTTCCAGTTTGGATGGCTCTAGTTGGAATGTCTGACGCAGAAGGTGCGGTTGCGGTTTCGGTAATGAGCTTGCTCTTTGTGTGGTTGTTATTAATGGTTATGAGTTTGCTAGATGGAAGTAGAAAAGTAAAAATCAACGTAGGGGGAGTTTAAATGTCAGTAGCTCAGCGCGGAAGTTTAGTTGAATTATCTAATTTAGTTAGAAGATTTGGCGATGTTACTGCTTTAGACGGTTTGAACTTAACCATTCAGCCAGGCGAACTTGTCGCATTACTTGGACCTTCAGGTTGCGGAAAAACAACTGCACTTCGATTGCTAGCTGGTTTAGATTTGGCTGATTCTGGAAATGTAATTGTTGATGGTAAAGATTTAACAAATGTTCCAGCAAGTCAAAGAGATATGGGTATGGTTTTTCAGGCTTATTCACTTTTCCCGAATATGACAGCTTTAGAAAACGTGGCATTTGGTTTAAAGGTTCGCGGAGTAGACAAAGAGAAACGTGAAAAGAAAGCTCAAGAATTACTAGATTTAGTTGGTTTAACAACACAGGCAAATAGATATTCCCACCAAATGTCTGGTGGACAACAACAAAGAGTGGCACTTGCTCGTGCACTTGCCATTGAACCAAAAGTTCTTTTGCTTGATGAACCACTTTCTGCACTCGATGCAAAAGTTAGAACTCAATTAAGAGATGAAATTAGAAGAATTCAAATTGAAGTTGGCACAACTACTTTGTTTGTGACTCACGATCAAGAAGAAGCAATGGCTATGGCTGATCGTGTGGGAGTAATGTCGAATGGAAAACTTGAACAAATAGATAGACCAAACATTGTTTATTCAAATCCAACAAGTGCTTTTGTGGCATCCTTTGTCGGTGCAATGAATAGAATTCCTGCGAAATTAGATGCAGGAAAAGTATCAGTTCTTGGCCAAAGTGTTAAACATGGCGGGGGAGCTTCCGGTTCTGATTTAGTAGCACTAATCAGACCAGAATCAATTTCGGTAAGTGTTGCAAAATCTAATTCCGCAAACACTGGTTCTGTTCTTGCTCGATCTTTTCTAGGACCACAAACAAGATTGACAATCACAACTAGTGAAACAAAGACAAACATTCATGTTGATATGCCAAGTTCTGAAGCAGGCCCCTTTGCTCCTGGAACAACTGTTGGTTTAAAAGTTGAAGCCGATAGTTTGTTAACTGATTATCATGGCAAGAACTGATAAAAAAACAATTGGTCCTGGTCCAACAAATAATTTAGGTTGGCGAGATTTAATTGAAACAGCTGGTGAATCACACAGCAATGATTTGCCTCAAGGAAAAGTCTTAGCTGTCTTAGGACATTTTTCAGACTTACATGTTTGTGATGCAGAGTCTCCATCACGAATTGAATATTTAGATAGATTTTCAGATCCAGATAGTAAATGGCGAGATGAAGTTGGCTACATCGGAACATATCGCGCGCAAGAGATTTTAACTACTCAAGTTGTGGCATCCATGGTTGATGCCATGAATGATTTAAAAACTGGACCACTAACAAATGCTCCAATTGATGCAGTAGTCGTCACCGGAGACATGACAGATAATGCGCAAAAGAATGAAGCACAGTGGTACATCAGTGCATTAAATGGTGGAAAAGTTGAACCAGTTTCTGGGAATCGAAAAAAATCTGAATGGGTTGGTTCACACAATGTTGATTACGATGTTTGCTACTGGCATCCAGACGGTGCACCTAATGGTGAAGAACTAGATAGACCAATTGCAAAATTTGGCTTTCCTGTCATTAAAGGACTTGTTGACAAAGCACGCAGTGCTTTTAATTCTCAAGGATTAAATGTTCCGTGGTTTGCCACATATGGAAATCATGATCAACTTTTACAAGGAACTGTGGCACCAGATGATGATCTAAATGGATTAACAGTTGGAGATAAAAGAATAGTTGGATTACCTGAAAATTTTGATAGACCTGAAGTAATAATTCCAGCAGTTGCTGAAGTTGGTCCAGTCAACTATCCGCACACCAAAGATTCACCGAGAGTAACTATTACTCCAGATCAAATGAGAGCTTTTAATACTCCAGGAACTTTTGCTGATGCACATATTGCAGCAGGTGGAAATCCTGTAGGACATGGTTTTACTAAAGAAAATGTTGATAATAACTTTGCCTACTGGTGTCATGATTTAGAAAATATTCGTCTTATTTCAATGGATACAGTTAATCCTCATGGAGGTTGGCAAGGCTCCATTGATGAAAAACAATTAAATTGGATCAGGGAAAAATTACTAGAAGCAAAAGACAAATATTGTGTTTTACTCTCTCACCATCCTTCTCCAACATTAATTAATGATTTTGCACCCGCTGGACAACCCCGAAGAGTATTAAGAGACGAATTGTTAAAAGAGATTTATCAACATAAAAATTTGATTGCCTGGATTGCAGGACATGTTCACAGACATGCATCAGGAATGCACACCAGGGAAGATGGATCAACCTTTCTAGAGTTCACAACTGCATCTCACATTGATTGGCCGCAACAATCAAGAGTTTTAGAAATAGTTAAAGAAGAAAATTCCATTGCAATTGCTTCCACAGTCATAGATCATGCAGGTCATTTAGATTGGCAAGGCAAAGATTTGGACTACTTAACTATGGCTGGAATTTCTCGAGCCCTTTCTTTGAATGATTGGCAAAGAAGAGATGACTTCAACCCAGTCCTTGCTCGCCATGGCAACAAAGAGGACCGAAATGTGGTCTGGAGGGTAAGCGACCCCTTTTCCTGAGGGATGTCTCGGGAAGATAACAATTTGCCCCACGCACCCCACAAACTTGACGAAGTAGGTAGGTGGTTGTTATAAGCAAGTGACCTGTAGGTATGCTTTTATTTTGCATCCCAAATCCCAGCCCGCAAGGGCTCGTTTTGTTTTGCGACCAAAGTTTTTTTAAAGTGCCCTTCCGACGAAAGGACGCCACTTGGCAACATCAGCCAAAGCTTCAGGAAAAAATGCACGTTTATCTTTTGGAAAAATTAAAGAACCACTTGAGGTTCCAAATCTTTTAGATTTACAAATCGAATCATTCGATTGGTTGATGGGTAATGAAAAATGGCAAGCACGTGTAAAGACTGCACTTGATGCTGGCAGAACAGATGTTCCAACAACTTCTGGTTTAACAGAAATATTTGAAGAAATTTCTCCAATTGAAGATCTTGCAGGATCAATGTCACTATCTTTCCGTGATCACAGATTTGAACCAGCAAAATACACAGTTGAACAATGTCGAGATAAAGACGTAACTTACGCACAACCATTATTCGTAACAGCAGAATTTATGAATAACGAAACTGGTGAAATTAAATCACAAACAGTTTTCATGGGTGATTTCCCAATCATGACTAATAAGGGAACATTCGTAATTAATGGAACCGAACGTGTTGTGGTTTCACAACTAGTTCGTTCACCTGGTGTTTATTTTGAAAAGTCAATTGACAAAACAACTGACAAAGAACTTTTCACAGCAAAAGTTATTCCAAGTCGTGGTGCATGGTTAGAATTTGAAGTTGATAAAAAAGATCTAGTTGGTGTTCGTTTAGATCGAAAACGTAAACAATCAGCAACAGTATTACTAAAAGCACTTGGCATGACTGCTGATCAAATTGCAACTAAATTTGCTAAGTATCCAACAATTCTAGAAACACTTGCAAAAGATTCAGTGCAAACTCAAGAAGAAGCTTTAGTTGATATTTATCGCAAGATGAGACCAGGTGAACCACCAACAATTGAAGGTGGCCGAAACCTAATTGATAACTACTAC
>JBJOOK010000012.1:0-10552 GCA_046051325.1 Actinomycetota bacterium
TTAACTATTGAAGCCCCACTTGATGCCAGCAACTTAATGGTGGTTGATCCAAGTGATAACAAACCAACCAGAGTTAGACGCCGTAGAGACAAAATTGAAAAGAAGCGTGCTGATGGCACGACTTATGTTTCATCTCGACTTGTTCGCGTTTCGGCTCGTACCGGGAAGGAAATCTAAATGACTGCTACTCAAACAAAAGTTACTCCACGTTTGAAGCAACGCTATGCAGCAGAAATTGCTCCAGCGTTACAAAAAGAATTCGGTTTTAAAAACGTTAACCAAGTTCCACGTTTATCAAAAATTGTTGTGAATATGGGTGTTGGCGAAGCTGCAAAAGATTCCAAACTTATTGAAGGTGCAGTAAGAGATTTAACAATCATTACTGGACAAAAACCAGCAGTTGCCAAAGCTACAAAATCAATTGCTAACTTCAAACTTCGTGAACACCAACCAATTGGTGCACACGTAACAATGCGCGGTGACAGAATGTGGGAATTCCTAGATCGTCTATTAGCTGTTGGTTTGCCACGTATCAGAGATTTTCGTGGTCTTTCACCAAAACAATTTGATGGCAGAGGAAACTACACATTTGGTTTAACCGAACAATCTGTGTTTATTGAAATTCCTCAAGATTCAATCGATCGCCCACGCGGTATGGACATCACAATTGTCACAACTGCAAACAACAATGATGAAGGACGCGCATTGCTTAAATTGCTCGGCTTTCCGTTCAAGGAGGCATAACCAATGGCAAAGACTTCGATTGTTCAAAAACAACAACGCAAACCAAAGTTTAAAGTTCGCGCATACACACGTTGTGGAGCATGTGGAAGACAACGTGCAGTTTACAGAAAATTCAACTTGTGCCGCATTTGTTTCAGAAACAAAGCACACAAAGGTGAACTACCAGGTATTACCAAGAGCAGTTGGTAAGAAAACAAGACGCTGAAGGTCTGATTCATATTGAATCAGAAACCACAACGAGAAAGGCCTAAAAAGCCATGACAATGACAGATCCGATCGCGGACATGTTGGCACGTTTGCGTAACGCAAACACAGCTCACCATGACACTGTTGCGATGCCATATTCCAAAATTAAGAAAAACATTGCTGAAATTTTGAAAGCAGAAGGCTACATCAAAGGATGGAAAGCTGAACCTGCCCGAGTTGGACAAAGTTTAGTTTTAGATCTTAAATACGGCCCAAGTCGTGAAAGATCCCTTTCTGGTTTAAGAAGAGTTTCACGTCCAGGTTTAAGAGTTTATGCAAAAAATGACACAATGCCAAAAGTATTAGGTGGTCTTGGTATTGCCATCATTTCAACTTCAACTGGTTTATTAACTGACAAACAAGCAGCCAAGAAAGGCGTAGGCGGAGAAGTCCTTGCCTACGTTTGGTAATCATCATGTCTAGAGTCGGTAAAAAATTAGTTACAGTGCCAAATGGTGTAGAAATTAACATCGCTGGCACCAAAGTAGATGTTAAAGGTCCAAAAGGTCAATTGAGTATTAATTTGCCTGATGCCATCACAATCAAGAAAAACGAAGATGGCACATATTCATTGGATCGTGCAACTGAAGAAACCAAAAACAAAGCACTTCATGGTTTGTCTAGATCATTAGTTGCCAACATGGTTAAAGGTGTAACCGATGGTTATTCCAAAACTTTAGAAATTGTTGGAACTGGTTACAAAGTAACTGCCAAAGGAAATGATCTTGAATTCGCTCTTGGTTATTCACACCCAGTGATATTTCCAGCACCTGCTGGAATTTCATTCAAGGTTGAATCCCCAACTAGATTCCAAATTTTAGGAATTGACAAACAAGCTGTGGGCGAAACTGCCGCAAAGGTTCGAAAGCTTCGTAAGCAAGATCCTTACAAGGGTAAAGGTATTCGATTTGATAACGAAGTTATTAGACGTAAAGCTGGAAAGGCTGGTAAGTAAATCATGAGTAAATTCACCAGACCTGGAAAAAACTTAAGCAAAAAGTCTGCTTCTAGAAGAAGAAGACACATTCGAGTAAGAAAGAAAATTACTGGCACAACACTAAAGCCACGTTTAGTTGTTACTCGTTCTTTGCGAAATGTAAGCGTGCAAGTAATTGATGACTTGACTGGTAAAACTTTGGCATACGCCTCTTCAATTGAAGAAGGTGTTGCAGGAGATAAAACAGCACAAGCAAAAATTGTTGGCAAAAAAGTTGCAGAACGCGCTTCTGCTGCCGGCATTAAAGATGTTGTGTTTGATCGCGCCGGACGCAAGTACCACGGACGAGTCGCTGCTTTAGCTGATGGTGCACGTGAAGGAGGTCTTACTTTCTAATGGCTGCAAAGACATCTAATCTAAACGGCACAGAAGAACGCCCAAATCGTCGCGAACGTCGCGAAAGAAATGAAGGCGGAGCTCGTGAAAAAGAAAAATCACAGTTCATTGAACGTGTGGTTTTCATTAACCGTGTAGCAAAAGTTGTGAAAGGTGGACGTCGTTTCGCATTCACAGCTCTTGTAGTAGTCGGCGATGGCAATGGCATGGTTGGTATTGGTTATGGCAAAGCACGCGAAGTGCCACAAGCAATTCAAAAAGCTGTTGAAGAAGCTAAAAAATCATTCTTTAAAGTTCCTCGAGTTCAAGGAACTATTCCTCATCCAATAACAGGTGAAGCAGCAGCAGGAATTGTTATGCTTCGTCCTGCCTCTCCAGGAACCGGTGTTATTGCTGGTGGACCTGTGCGTGCAGTTTTGGAAGCAGCCGGAATTCATGACGTATTAACAAAGTCTTTAGGTTCAGGAAATGCTATTAACGTGGTTCATGCCACTGTGGATGCATTAAAGAAACTAGAAAGACCAGAACAAGTTGCAGCAAGAAGAGGACTTCCTGTGGAACACGTTGTCCCAGCCGCAATCTTGAAAGCACAAGCTGCAGAAAAAGCTGGTGTTTAATATGTCAAGTTTCAAAATCAAACAAATTAAGTCATCTATTGGTGGAACAAAAATCCAATTAGATACCTTAAAGACTTTAGGTTTAGGAAAAATTGGTTCTGAATCAGTTAAACCTGATCGTCCAGAATTTCGTGGAATGCTTCGAAGCGTTGCACACTTAGTAACCGTTGAGGAGGTTAAGTAACCATGGCAATTAAAGTTCATCATCTTCGTCCAGCACCCGGTGCTAAAAAAGATAAGAATCGTAAAGGTCGCGGTGAAGCAAGTAAGGGTAAAACTGCAGGTCGAGGCACCAAAGGATCTGGTGCTCGTCGTAATTATTCTGCCGCTTTTGAAGGTGGCCAGATGCCATTACACATGCGTTTACCAAAACTTCGTGGATTTACACCACCTAACAAAATTAGATATCAGGTAGTAAATGTTTCTGATATTTCAAGATTATTCCCACAAGGTGGCGAAGTTACTCCTGCTTCTTTAGTTAAAGTTGGCGCAATTAGAAAAGGTCAACCAGTTAAAGTCTTAGGTTTTGGCGAAATTACTGTCAAAGTAACTGTTGTGGCTGACAAATTTAGTGAATCAGCCAGCAGCAAGATCGCCGCTGCAGGCGGATCAATTAAAGCTCTTTAGGAGTTTGTTTTGAACATAAATTTTGCGTGGATAACGGATGCGTTTCGCACACCTGATTTACGACGCAAAATTTTGTTCACTCTGGGAATGCTTGCCCTTTATCGTTTAGGTACCACAATTCCAACACCTGGTGTTGATTATCCAGCAATTCAACAATGTGTGGAATTAGTACAAGGGGACTCTCTTTATGGAGTCATTAATTTATTTTCTGGCGGAGCATTACTTCAACTAAGTGTTTTCGCCCTTGGAATTATGCCCTACATCACCGCATCCATCATTATTCAATTATTAACTGTTGTTATTCCTCGTTTAGAAATGTTGAAAAAAGAAGGCCAATCAGGTCAAGCAATAATTACTCAATACACTCGCTATGTAACTATTGGTTTAGGTCTATTGCAAGCAACATCAATTTTGGCTCTTGCTAGAACTCCAGGACAATTATTAAGAGGTTGTCCAAATGACATTATTCCTAATCAAACTTTGCCCATCATGATTTCCATGGTCTTAACCATGACTGCAGGAACTGCTTTAGTTATGTGGTTTGGTGAATTAATTACTCAACGTGGTGTTGGTAATGGAATGTCGTTATTGATTTTTGCATCAATTATTTCTTCAATTCCAAGTCAATTCGCAGCAATTTTAACAATCAATGGTCTTTTCACATTTGTAGCAACTGCAGCTATTGGTATCACAATTATTGCTGGAGTGGTTTTTGTGGAACAAGCACAAAGAAGAATTCCTGTGCAATACGCCAAGCGAATGGTCGGAAGAGCATCTTATGGAGGAACTTCTACTTATATTCCTTTGAAAGTAAACATGGCTGGAGTTATCCCGGTAATTTTTGCTTCGTCATTGCTTTATATTCCTTCACTATTGGTACAACTTTCAGCTTCACAAAGCCCATGGGCTCAATGGATTTCTCGTAATTTCCAAAACGGAACAGAAATTCCATACATCATTACTTATGCACTTTTGATTGTTTTCTTTGCATATTTTTATTCGTCAATTACTTTTGATCCTAAAGAAGTAGCTGAAAATATGAAGAAATATGGCGGATTTATCCCAGGAATTAGAGCTGGAAACCCAACCGCTGAATACTTAAAATATGTGCTATCAAGACTGATGGCAGCAGGTTCAACTTACTTAACAATCATTGCCGTTATTCCATTCATTGCCTTTGGTGCACTTGGTGTAGGCGATCGATTCTTATTCGGTGGAACAAGCTTGTTAATTATGGTTGGTGTTGGTTTGGATACGGTTAAACAAATTGAAAGTCAATTACAACAAAGAAGCTATGAAGGCTTCTTAAAACAAAACCCCACAATTTAATTAATATGCGCCTATTAATTATGGGCCCACCAGGTGCGGGCAAAGGCACACAAGCGGTAAATATTTCAAAAACACTAAATATTCCTCACATTTCCACCGGGGATATTTATCGTGAAAATATGAAAAATGAAACTCCACTGGGACTTGAAGCAAAAGTTTATTATGACAAAGGAATGTATGTTCCAGATGAAATAACAAATAGAATTGTTGAAGACAGACTCACCTGGGATGATGCCAAAAATGGCTTTTTGCTAGATGGATATCCAAGAACCATAGATCAAGTTAATTTCTTAGATCAAATTCTTACTAAGAAATCACAAAAAATTGAAAAAGTCTTAGAACTAACTATCGATATTCCAGTTGTTGTAGAAAGACTATTAAAACGTGCACAGGAACAGGGAAGAATCGATGACACAAAAGAAGTCATCACAAAAAGATTAGAAGTTTATGCAACATCAACTGCACCGTTGCTAGCAGAATATAAAAACCGAGGAATTTTAATTCAAGTAGATGGCATGGGTTCAGTCAGTGAAGTTGAAGAAAAGATTAAAAAAGCTCTTAGTAACTAACTGATCCAATTTATTGGAATTTGAATTTCGTTTCTCTTTAAAAAAGATGGTTTAAATGGTGGATCAAATCTTGCACTTCGCCAATTATTTTCATTGCCTATTTCCTTGATTGATTCTATAGCTAGAGCACTTCTTAATAATTTCAGATTTTTTTCTATTTTTAATTCTGAGAAATTTCCAGAAAATTTGAGGCAGGCATAAAATCCTTGCGGTATTTGTTTGATTTCAACATCTGAATTCTTTGAAATTGGCAAACTTGCAATATCTGAACCACTTGGCATGACAAATGAAATTTTCCAAAGATTACTCTTCACAGGAACCTGAAGTACTGGGGCAGTCATTGAAATATTGTTTTGGGAAATGTAATTAAAAAGTGGGCGAAAACCGTAGCTACCTGAATTATTCATGGAACCTTCAACGCTAACTTCTGCGATTAAGCAAGATTCGTAATCTCGAATTTCAAAATCAGAGAATTTTTTTACTACTTTGTACTTTTGCTGTTCTGTCATAATTTTGTTAGAATTTCAGGACCATTTTCCGTGATAGCAATGGTATTTTCCCAGTGACTAGCAAATGATCCTTCACTAGAAACTACAGTCCATTCATCTTCTAGAACGTGAACTTTATTGCTACCTAAAACCAACATAGGTTCAATTGCAATTGCCATACCAACTTGTAATTGAGGTCCAGATCCTGCTTTGCCGTAATTTGGCACACTTGGTGCCATATGCATTTCTGTTCCGATGCCGTGTCCCACATAATCCTCTAATATTCCAATTTTTAAGTCATGATGAGTTCTAACAAATTTTTCAATAGCAAAACCAATGTCTCCGATATGTTTTCCAGGAAGTGCTGCATCTATGCCAATTTGTAAAGATTCTTTAGTTATGTCACTTAGTTTTTGATGTTCTGGTTTAACGTTTCCAACTCCGATTGTCACGGCAGCATCACCATGCCAACCATCAATTATTGCTCCACAATCAACACTTACAAGATCGCCATCATTAATTATTCTTTTTTCATTTGGGATTCCGTGCACTACTTCTTCATTTATAGAAACACAAATCACAGCGGGGTAGCTGTGATATCCCAAGAATGATGGTTTCGCACCTTCTTTTTCCATAATTTCTCTAGCAATTAAATCAAGATCAAGTGTGGTCATTCCAGGTTTAATTTGTGTTTTTATCTCTTCTAAGCAAAGAGCAACAACTCGACCTGCTTTTCGCATGATGGCAAATTGCTCTGGAGTTTTAAGTTGAATTTGAGATTTATTAAACATTTGAATCTAATCTATCGCTTAATTATTACCACGGCTCTTGTGGTTCAAGAACTCTCCAGCAATACCAAGCCGCAATAGATCGATAGGGGGAGAAAGGATCTCCCAAAGGTTCCATTTGTTTTTCATTAGGCATTTCTTTTAATCCATGCACAATCTGCCAACCTCTTCGAACAGCTAGGTCTCCCACTGGCCAAACATCAAGTCTTCCCATGGTGAACATCAAAAACATTTCAGCTGTCCATCTACCGATTCCCCATTGAGAACTAAGCATTTTTACTGCTTCATCATTCGTGGCATCCTTAAGTTGAGCTAGATCAATTTCTTTATTCAAATGGGCATTTGCTAGACCATGAATTGTTTTTACCTTAGAAGCAGATAAACCAGCTGATCTTAATTCTGATTCAGATCTATTTGCTAGGACTCTGGGGGTGATTTTATTATTTGCAAGTTTCTTGACTCTTTGGTTTATTGTTGATGCAGCAGAGGAAGAGATTTGTTGAGCAATAACTGAGCGAACAAGTGATTCAAAATATGAATTAACAGACTGTTCTTGGGGCTTCAAATTACAAACATCGCTAATTTCAATAATTTTTCGTAAAGGAGGACAAGTCAATTTTACGTGTGCAATACCATTTTTTAGGTGTGTTGAATGAGCAACCATAAGGATACTTAATCTATTTGGTGCCAAAATATGTTTGTGATGAAGAACTGGAATTCTCGCTCAATTATCTACCTTTTGCTTTCCATTGTTGGCCTTATCGGAACTTGGTATTTCAATTTGTTAGCAATTAAGCAAGGCCGAGACTTTTTTGCTGACTGGAGCAGTACACCTGCTGTATCTTCTGCCACCACAGATTTGTTAATTGCAGCCTCTGCGGCGAGTATTTTTATGTTCTATGAAGGTAAAAAACTCAACATGAAGTACGTCTGGTTATTTATTTTAGGTTCCTTTGTTACTGCAATTGCATTTACATTCCCTTTGTTCTTAGCTCTAAGGGAAAGAAAATTAATCTCTTAAACTAAAGCCTTTTCTTTTACGTTATTAAAAACTAAGGGAACAGTTACTGAAAGTAAAGTCTGCTCATTCTGATTGCTAAATTCTAGATTCATGCCTAAAGCTCGTAGAGTTGAGAATCCAATGCCTGGCTTACTTGAATCATCTACAATAGGTTTTCCATTATTAGAAATTAATATTTTAAGTTCATTCAAAGATTGATCAAGTTGGGCTGTTATTAAAATCATATCAGCGTTGCCATGTCGAACAGCATTAGAAATAGATTCATTGACAATATCTTCAAATGCGCTTCTTAGCCAATCATTTGTGTTTAGAACATTCTCTGCAATTAAGTCTATGTTCATTTCAATTCTTATTAAATCCATCCAATTATTTCTAATATCTGAATAAATATTTTTAAGATTATTAGGTTTTACTTCTGTCCACTCAGTTAATTTACGCAAATCTTCTCGAGCCTCATCAACCATTTTTTCTAGTTGATCTGTTACTTTTTCTAGAGATTCCTCTGAAATAAACTGAGATTTGTTTTGCTGAGAAGTATTTTCTAGCAAGAGTGCTGCAGCTGTGAATTTACTTTGTATTCGACCATGAACGGTATCTGTAAAAATCTTTTGAATACGACGGATGGATTCAAGTGCGCTACCAGCAGAGGCCCTGCACTCAATAATTTCTGAAATAGTTTTGGCTTGAATTCTGCCTCCTTCGCCAGTAACTCCATAAATGACTCCACTGACAAACATTCCTAATAGTGCCCAAATCGGGAGGAAGTACACCCAAATTCCAAGTGCTGTTTGTGAATTGACAGGTAATAAAACAAGAAAAGTACTCTCTAAAACTAAACCGTACAACGTGTAAGGCCATGTTATAAAGATCAATCTTTTGCGAGAAGAGTATTTATATAACTTCGGTCTTAACCATCTTTGAGAAAATAGAAAAATAAGATTTGCTAATAAAACAATGGCGATAACTTCAAGTGAAGTCCCTATGCCTACATATATATAACTCAAAATAAAGCTGATTGCAAAATACGGTAACCAAATAACTGAAGGGAAGAAATTCCAAGTTTTGGTTAAGTTATCAATCTTGATAGATGAAGTTATTGAGATTGATAGATCATCTTTATAGATATTAGAGTACAATAAATCATTACCTTCGTCATACTTTAAATGGCTAATGGCTCGAATTACTATTTGATTCCACTCTTTTACAGTTTCAGTAAACGTTAAAAGCTCTTTTGGTGTGACATTACTACTTTTAGTCAAATTTAGATACATTTTTTCAACTTGATTTATGGCAGGAATAATTTGAGTAGTTACACACTTAAGTAGCTCACTCTGATAGTAATTCAAATTATTTAGGGACTCAGTTCTAACATGACTCATTACCCTAAGTTCTGTGTTTAATCTTTTCAATTCTTCAAATTCACGATCTATAAAATCAAGAATAATAGTTATGGTTGCAAATGTTATTATAAATGCAGGTACCGAAACAATTCGCAATTGTAGTGGTGCATTTTGCCCCACAAAGTAATCACTAAAAAAATCCGCAGATAAAATTCTGATAAAGCCAGCAAAAGTAAATACAAGAATAACTTTCCAAAGACTTTGTGTTTCTGTTTTTCTTTTTCTAATTAAGGTCTTGTGAGCAAGATAAAAACTAAGTCCAGTACATAGGTGAACAATGACTGCTAGAAGATATAACTCATTGTTATTTCCAAAATTGCGTGATCCGTCATAATTCAAGGTTGTGATAAACGAAAATGGAATAAACAAAAACCAAGAAGTCCATGAGGCTAACCATTTCCCACCTAAACGCTGCTTGATGGAAATCCGTGGTTTTTTAATGTAATCCATCAAATTATTTTACGTGAATTTTAGAGGATTTCCATAGCTTTACTGCTTCAACTCTTAAATTCATGGAATCATTTTCATTCAACTTCAAAGCTTGATAAGTTCGATTTATTAATGCTTCCACAGCTCTAAGTGTGGTGCCTCGTATATCGGCTATTGCTTGATTGGACAAACCTTGAGCTATTAATTTCAATAATTCGGCTTGAGTGTTACTTAAATAGATTGCATCAACTGGTTTTGACTTCGATGTAGTAATGGTAGATGTTTGTTCGAAAGCGTTCTTTAAAATGTTTTCAAATGAGTTTGACGCATGCAAATCAGATTTCACAATGTATTGAACACGACTAGGTAAACCTTTGAATCTAATATCTACCAAATTAGGAGAGGTGTGAGCAGTAAGTACTGCCAATTTAATTTCTGGAAATTCTTTATCGATCTTATTTATTAAATCAATTCCAGTTGGACCTGGACCAAGATCAAGATCGGTAATAATTAATTCTGGAGCAAAGGTCTTAACCAGCGTGAGTGCTTCATTTACTGAGGATGCTGCTTCACATTTATTGCCAAGATTTGTGATGATTTCGCAAATAAGTTTTTGAGTGAAAATCTCATCTTCGACAATGAGTACTTTGTAAGATTTTGCAGCAGTTAACATTTTATCCAAACTCTACAAAGCGTTTTTTGATTGTAAGTTAGCAAAAGCATACCAACCCGGAAGAACTGGTAGCCAGAATGTAGCAACTCGATAAAGCAAAACTCCAGATAGTGCTGTTCCTGATGGAATTCCAGAAGCGGTCAATCCTGCTACAAGTGCAGCCTCCACAGCACCGATTCCTCCAGGAGTTGGAGCAGCTTGGCCTATGGTCGCTCCAGCTAAATAAACAAAGGCCGCAGTTGCAAAAGAGATATCACTTCCAAAAGCATTTAGGGCCGAGTAGAAAGC
>JBJOOK010000013.1:0-14130 GCA_046051325.1 Actinomycetota bacterium
AGTTCACTTTTTAAAGTTGATATTTGGTTTGCTATTGATCTTGGACTTAAAGCTTTGGAATTAATATCAAGACTGGCCGCAACCATGGTTATTAAACGAAGTGAATCTGCTGAATCATAAATTGAAAAAGTTGAAGTTCTTCCTAATCGAGTTGCTTCTCCTCGAAGAATTCGCACACATGCGGAATGAAAAGTGGAAACCCACATCATTCGAGCAGGACCACCCACTAGATCTGTAACGCGTTCTTTCATTTCACCTGCTGCTTTATTGGTGAAAGTAATTGCCAATATTTCGTGTGGACTTACTCCACGCTCACTCATCAAATGAGCAATTCGTCTTGTTAAAACTCTAGTTTTGCCAGAACCTGCTCCTGCCACAATTAATAGCGGTGAACCTTGGTGGGTTACCGCTGCTCTTTGCTGAGGGTTTAAATCATCTAAAGCCGATTGATTAACAGACATTGCTTAAGTCTAAGTTGTTACCTATGAGTTCACCTGTTCTAACACCACTAGAGCTACCTAAATCTGGTTCCAAAGTATTAGTTATCACTGCACATCCAGATGATGTTGATTTTGGTGCTGGTGGAACTGTTGCCACACTTACAAAACTTGGCGTAGAAGTTACTTATTGCATCACAACTGATGGTCACCAAGGTGGCGAAGATGAATCAATCAGTAGAGAAGAAATGCGAAAGATAAGAAGAGTTGAACAAAGTGCCGCTGGAAAAATACTAGGTGTAAACACAATTCATTACTTAGGAAAAGACGATGGATCTATCGTGCCAAGTCTTTCTTTAAGAGAAGAATTTGTCAGAGTTATAAGAATGGCAAAGCCAGATATCTTGATCACCCAATCTCCTGAAAGAAACTGGGCTCGTATGCCTGCTTCACACCCCGATCACATGGCGGTTGGTGAAGTTGCAGTGCAAGCTGTTTATCCAGATGCACGAAACCAATTTGCTTTCCCACATTTAATAAAAGAAGGTCTAGAGCCTTGGAATGTTCCCAAAATTTGGGTGATGTCTCATCACTCACCAACTAGATACTTAGATGTAACAGAAAATATTGAATTGAAATTCCAAGCACTTGAATCTCACAAATCTCAAACTGCTCACGTAACAGACTTAAGAGAAAGAGTTACCGGTTGGATGACTATGGCCTCAAAAGCAGCGAACCTGCCCGAAGGCAGGTTCGCTGAAATGTTTTTTGAGGTTAACGCTTAAACGTAAACCGCCACTGCCATATTTGCCAGTGTTAGTAAACCAATCATTGCCCAGAGTCCAGTAGATACTGAAGCTTTTTTGCGATTGATGAAAACTAAAATTGTGATCACCAAAACAACCAATAATTTAATGGAAATTTTGGTCATGTTTAATTCTTCATCAACAGCACCTGATTCTGCTAAACCAACAAGTGCAATACCAGTTACTAATTGCGTCAATGCTCCGTGAAACATTGCAGGGTTTACTACTTTTGTTTTTGATTTCATCTGTACAAAGAATCCACCAAATAAAGCAGCTAAACCGATAAAGTGCAACAACACAAACGATTTATATAAAATATCCATATCTAGAGAATACGCTTCTGATACACTAAAAATATGAAAACACGCAGCGTCTTAATTACCGTTATGGCAAGTTCAATAGTTGTCTCTCTAGGAATTTTCTTTGGTTTATGGTTTGTCTCAGGAGGGTTAAGCGATAAGGGTAGAAAAGGAATAACTGTCACTGGATCTGCTCAAGTAGAAGCCTCAGCTGATACTGCTGTGTGGAATATCTACATCAATACTCAACTTCCTTCAATTTCTGAAGCAGTAGCAAAAGTTGACTTAGACACCAAGGCTCTAATTGAGTACCTAGTTTCACAAGGAATTTCAGCACAAGAAATTACCTCTTATGGTGTTTCAACTTCTACTGCATATGAAGTAGCAAATGGAACTCAAACTTCAAACATTATTGGCTACGTTGCCAATAACTCAATTAGAGTTCGAACTAAAGAAGTTCAGAAAGTAAAAAAGGCTACTGAAAATATTGGTCAGGTTTTACAAACTGGAATATCAGCAAGTTCTGGAACTCCCGAATATTACTTATCTAACTTGGCTGAACTGAGACCAAAAGTAATTGAAGAAGCAGTAGCTGATGCAAAAACTAGGGCAACTGCAATGGTTGCTGCAATTGGTGGAACTGTGGGAGATCCAATTTCAGGTTCAAGTGGATCTGTACAAGTTAATCCACCAGATTCAGTTGAATCAGATTATGGAAGTTATGACACTTCCACTATCGATAAAAGTGTGCGCGCAGTAGTAAGTGTTACGTTTAAAGTTAATTAAGATCTAACGGAATTTACTACTACTTCAATTCTTTGTAATTCTTTCAAATCGCTGTAACCAGTTGTAGCCATTGCTTGTTTTAAGGCTCCAACTAAATTAAGTGTTCCTTCTGCATTTGTTGATGGACCAAAAAGAATTTGCTCTAAGGTGCCGGCAACTCCTAATTCCACAACTTGACCACGTGGTAAATCTTTATGAACTGCTTCTGATCCCCAATGTTTTCCACCACCTGGTGCACTACTTGATCTAGCCAAAGCTGAACCGACCATTACTGCATCTGCACCCATAGCAATTGCTTTACTAATGTCACCACTTTTGCCAACAGAGCCATCAGCAATTACGTGAACATATCTTCCTTCAGATTCATCTAAATATTCTCTTCTTGCAGCAGCCACATCAGCTACTGCTGTTGCCATGGGAACTCTTACTCCTAATACATCAGAAGTTGTATGTGCTGCTCCGCCACCAAAGCCAACTAAAACACCAGCTGCACCTGTTCTCATTAAATGCAAACCTGCTTGATGCGATGCGCATCCTCCCACAATTATGGGAACATCTAATTCATAAATAAATTTTTTAAGATTTAATGGTTCTTCTCCTGTAGAGACATGTTCAGCACTTACCGTAGATCCTCGAATTACAAAAATATCAATACCTGCTTCAACAACTGATTTAAAATGTTTAACAACTGCACGAGGAGATAAAGAAGCTGCCGCAACAACTCCTGCTGATTTAATTTGTTTAATTCTTTCCTTAATCAATTCTGGCTTTATCGGAGCTGCATAAATTTGTTGTAGTAATTCAACTGCTGATCTTGATTTAGCATTAGCAATTTTTTTGAATTCACTTTGTGGATCTTCGTAACGAGTCCATAAACCTTCTAAATCTAAAACAGCTAGGCCACCTAATTTGCCATAGTTGATCGCAACATCGGGTGAAACAACTGAATCCATGGGTGCTGCCATGATTGGAAAAGAAAAATCGTAAGCATCAATTTTCCAGTTAGTGGAAACGTCTTCTGGGTTTCTAGTTCTTCTAGTTGGAACTAGCGCAATATCGTCGAATGAGTATGCGATTCGACCACGCTTGGTACCGCCAATTTCGACTTCAGTCACAATCATGAAGCCTATCTTGCAAACCATAAAAGTGCTGACTTAGTAACCCGGTCAGATGATGTTCCATCGAATCCCTTGGGCAACCCCATGGGTTCGGTTATTCACTCGTAACTTGGAGAAGATTCTTCTTTCATGAGTTTTGACCGTGGGCAAACCAACTTGGAGTTCATGCGAGATTGCTAGATCACTTTTTCCAAGAGATAAGTAGTACAAAATCTGAATCTCTCGAGGAGTAAGCCTGGGAGGAGTTCCTTCAGGAGAGGTCAATTTGCGAATAGGGCGGGATTTGCCCATTTCAAGTTTCAGAGCCGAAATCAGAATCTCAAATTCCAGGTCTGTTGCTTGGGTTTGAATTAGGGCATCAGCAATTAGTAACATTTCGTGATCCAATTCAGGCATTTGATTAACATCAATAGTCAGAATAAATTTTCTCGAAGCATTTTGATGTTTTTGTTTGAATCTAATTGAAGCGTTTTGATTAACAAATACAAATTGTGGCTCTTTTGTTTCAATTATTTTTGAAAGATTTTTGACACTTTTGCATAAATAGATTTCAGATATCTGCTTTGATTTTGAGACCTTGCTTCTAACTAATTCAAGAGTTATTGGGTTTGAATCAATTATGAGAGCCTTCATCACCAACTTGTGACGAATAAAGGACTAAAAAAGTTTCTTTAAATAAAGTTTTTATTGCCCCACAGCATTACTGATTGCTGTGATTGTTGAAGTTAGATCTCCTGCTCTTTTAAAACCTTGCGGTAAATTATCAGGCCAACCTGGTCCTGCTACTAATAAAAGAGGTGTGGGGCGAGCATTTGCCAAATCTGCTAATTCAAGCGGAAGAGATTTAACAGGAACTTGTCCCCAGATTAAAACAGCAGCAGGAGCTAGTCTTTTGGTTGCACTTATTAAAGTTGTGTAGGGAACTCTGGCACCAAGTACTCTGCTACCAATTCTTCTTTCCGCTAATGCTGCAGCAGCTACATATTGTGGAATGGTGTGTAAATCATCTTGAGCAGAAGCAAGTAGCACTGGGCGCATATTTACAGGAGCAATTAATTGATCTGATCTTTGTTTCATCTGTCCAATAATGCATTCACTTAAAATGTGTTCAGATTCAATTCCTTCTCCAGTTAATTCCCATTTCTTTCCTAGTGCAATTAAAACTGGTAATAATAATTTTTCCCAAGTCCAAATAACACCGCGAGCATGAATGCTGTTTTGAATCAATTGTGTGCAAGCTTGGGTATCAAGTGAGAAAGCAGCTTTGGCAAGTCCTCTGGCAATTGCGGAAGCACCTTGCATCGATAAAACCGAACCACCACCAGGATGGCCAAATTCTGACTCAATACTTAAATCATCAACCAGGGAATCAATTTTATTTCCCAAAGTATTTGCATCAATTAGAGAGATTTCTTTAACATCGTTGATTTCTGATTTCAAAGCTTCCCGAGCAGCTTCTCCTGCTGGCATTCCTGATAAAACTAAACGTCTCATTAATTCCAAGCGAGCAACATCGGTGATGCAGTATCGACGATGCCCACCAACGGAGCGATCACTGGGACAAATTCCATATCGGCGTTCCCAGGTGCGAAGGGTTGCTGGAGCAACACCCACACGTCGAGCCACTACTGCCACAGTCAAACCTAGGGAGACATCAACTACTTCTTCACCGGCCATGAAGGCAATTCTCCCTTGGTTGAACAACTTTGGCCAATCGTATGCCCATGTGAGACACTCCACAATATTAGTCAGGGGGTATGGTTGACTAACTTATGAACAATATTGTATGGTTAAAACTAAATAGTCCAACAAAAGGAAAAACATGGCTGATATAACCCGTCTTCCAGGCCCCAATTCAGATTTATGGGACTGGCAGCTTAAAGGGGCATGCCGTGGGGAAGATCCTGAGATCTTCTTTCATCCTGAAGGCGAACGCGGACCTGCTCGCGAGAACAGAATCACGCTAGCCAAGTCAATTTGTGCCACCTGCCCAGTTCTTCGCCAATGTGCCGAACACGCTTTAGCTGTTCGTGAGCCATACGGTGTCTGGGGTGCCATGAGTGAAGATGACCGCGAAGCCATCTATGCACCAGTAAAAGAAGTATTACCAGTCGCTGGTTAAGACTTAAATCAACTGTATTACCCTCCAAAAGAAGAATGCCCCCGTGAAATTGCGGGGGCATTTTACTTGAAGATTTAACTTGTAGGACAACTATTCTCTTTGCTATGCTGAATCGAAATGAGCATATCTAAGTCAAATCCGCAGATGGATATAGAGAAAATCGCCTCTATCGCCCATGGAATTCGTCATCGAGTTCTTGAGCACACCGTAAAAAACAATGGTGGCTATTTAAGCCAAGCTTGTTCTGCTGCTGAAATTCTTGCCTGCCTTTATACAAATCTCGTCAATCTTTCCCCTCTTCCTGCTCCTTTAGAGCCCCGTGATTTTGTCAATGTGCCCAGCCAAAATTTCACTGACTACATAACCGGTGCAGAGTTTCATGGCAAAAAAGGTCCAGATCTAGATCGTTTATTTATCAGTCCAGCTCATTACGCATTAGTTATTTATGCAGCACTTATCGAAACAGGAAGATTAACTGAGAAGTCATTAGAGAAATTTAATAAAGATGGCACAACTGTGGAAATGATTGGTGCGGAACATTCACCAGGATTTGAAACAACAACTGGTTCTCTTGCCCAAGCTATTTCTCAAGCTGGAGGCGTTGCCTTAGCAAGAAAGTTACGTGGTGAATCAGGAAAAACTTGGATATTTATGTCCGATGGTGAATTTCAAGAAGGACAAACCTGGGAAGCGTTATCAGCCATAAGTTTTCATGAATTAAGTAACATTCGAATTATTGTTGATGTCAACAGAAACCAAGTAGATGGTCCGATGGAAAAAGTTATGTCAATTGAACCTCTAATAGATAGAATTAAAAGTTTTGGCTGGGATGTTGACAAGATTGATGGCAACGATATAAATCAAATATTAAAATCTGGATTTTCAGCCAGCGATAAACCTAAAGTAATTCTTGGCTACACAGATCCTGCAAAGGGAATTGAAATATTGAAAGATAGACCTGATGCTCTTCATTACGTAAGGTTTGCTCATCCTTTTGAAAAAATTAAATATAACAATTTCTTGAAAGCTTGGAAATAATATGGCTTACGAGATTGTAAAAAGACCACACGTTGAAAATTTTGTTAGATGGAGCAAATTCAAACCAGAAGTTGTGGTTTTATCAGCAGACTTAACAAGTTCTTGCGAAGTTGGAAAATTTAGAGACACTTTCCCAGACAGATTCTTCTCTTTTGGCTTAGGTGAGCAAAACATGCTTGGTTTTGCTGGTGGTTTAGCTAGAGAGGGCTTTGAGCCATGGATTCATACTTTTGCCGTCTTTATTTATAGAAGACCTCTAGATCAACTTGAAATGTCTGTTGCTTACCCAAATCTTCCTGTCAGAATGGTTGGTTTTTTGCCTGGAATCACAACTCCTGGAGGAGTAACACATCAAGCAATTGATGATGTGAATGTTTTGCGAGGAATTCCAAACATGACAATCTTAGAAACCGGAGATGCAACCGAAGTTGAATCTGTTCTAGAAGTTGCCCACAAAATTAAGGGACCGGTTTATATAAGAATGCTTCGAGGTGAAATATCTCGAATTTTTCCAAAAGATGAAGTTATGCAATTTAATACCGCACGTATTTTGAGCACAGGTACAGATGTAACAATTATAAGTTCTGGAATATCAACCGAGGAAGCTTTAAGAGCAATACCTGCGCTTAAAGAACATGGAGTAAGCGTGCAACATTTACACATTTCAACTTTGAAGCCTTTCACTGATCCTCAAGTAATTGAAAGTCTTAAGTCAAGTAAGTACGGAGTAATCACCATGGAAAACCACAGCGTAATTGGTGGTTTAGGAAGTGCAGTTGCAGATTTAATTGCAGAACACGGAATTGGTAAAAAACTTATTAAGATTGGCCTGAAAGATACTTATGCTCATGGAGCATCTCAAAAATACCTACTTCACAAATATGGAATGAGTGCACGAAACTTAATTGAAGCAACTGAAAAACTAATTGATAAAAACTTACAGATATCTGAGGAAGAACTTTCTCAAACCAGAGTCATTGATGTGCATAGCACTGCGAAAGCTGAGGCTTTGTAACATGTCTTCAATTCAGATTACTTATCATCTAAATTCAAGTACTAGCAAAGAAGTGACTGAAGCAATCAGAGTTGAGCAGACCATTGAATTTCCTTTTGATTTAGCACCTCAATGGATCCAAGAACAAGTAGTTGGCCAAGTTGTCTCCTCAAAAGAAATTGGGAATTCTAAAACAGAAGTTGTAATTGACTTCAACACTGATACCACCGGTCATGAAATTGGTCAGATGTTAAATGTGGTGTGGGGAAACGTTTCGATGTTTCCAGATGTAAGAGTGACAAAAATTGAATTTCCTGAAGACTTTTTAAATACTTTCAAGGGACCACGCTTTGGAATAAGTGGAGTAAGAGAAATATTAGGAGCAAAAAAACGTCCTATTTTAGCTACGGCTTTAAAGCCAATGGGTTTAAGTTCAGCTGAATTAGCCAAAATTGCCACAGTTATGGTTGAAGCAGGAATTGATTTAATAAAAGATGATCATAGTTTGGCTAACCAACCTTGGGCTAAATGGAATGAACGAGCAAAAGTAATTGCAAGTGCAGTAGTAGAAGCAAACCAAAAATTCAATCGTAAATCTGTTTATGCTCCCAGCATTAATCGTCCGGCTGAAGAAATTTTAGAATGTGCAATTACTGCTAGAAAATTAGGCAGTGGTGCTCTAATGGTTCTTCCTGGAATTTCTGGATTCGATACCGTGCGCATGATTGCAGATAACGATGAAGTTTCTTTACCTCTCATGAGTCATCCTTCGACTTTAGGTTCTCACTTTATGAACAGCAATCATGGTTTAAACCACGAAATAGTTTTGGCAACATTGATGCGTTTAAGTGGTGCAGATATAAGTGTTTTTCCTAACTACGGCGGCAGATTTAGTTTCTCTAAAGAGGAATGTACAAAAATTGCTGATGCTTGTCGAGCTAAGTTAGGAAATATTAAATCAATTTTTCCTTCACCAGGTGGTGGAATGACAATTGAACGAATTCCTGAGGTATCAACATTTTTCGGTAATGACACATTCTTACTAATTGGTGGAGCACTACACCGAGGTAATCTTTTAGACAATGCTAAAAGTTTAAGAACTTATGTGGACAGTCTAGAAAATTAACCGTTTAAAACTGTTGGATCAAAGTAAGCGTGAACGGATTCAAATTTTCCATCTCTGATTTTAATCACGTTTACTCCAGGAATGTTAAAAACATTTCCTTGTTTATCAGTTAATGTGGCATACCATTCAATACAACTTTCATCGCCATTTCTTACCTCATGCAAAATATCAACTTTTAAGCCAGGAAATGCTTCTCCTGATGCCTCATAAAAAGTACTAATTTGATCATGTCCTACTAGCTTTTGCCCAGGAGGGCAAAAAGTTGCATCAGGGTGATAGTGCTCTAAAACAGCTTTAGTGTCTCTGGCGCATTCTGCTTTCCAATATGACTCAGCGATTTCTCTAGGTGATTTCATATTTCCCTTATTTCGTTGCAGTTTTCTGCATAATTTCAGCTGCTTCTTTAGCAAGTGTTGACCAAGATTTTGCTAGGTCTCGTTCCTTGGTGGTTTTTCTAGCAATTTGTAACACTGCTCGTGCGGCACCCTCGCGCACATTTGGTTCCAGAGTTTCAATATCTGAAGTTTTGGCAAGTCCAACAATTCTTCGAGCCATCTTTGCTCCTGCATAACCCAAAGTGTCTGCTCTCCAGGTTTTAATTAGATCTTCTAATAGTTCGTCTGTGAAAACTCTTTTGTCAACTCTTGTTGGCCAAAGTTTTCTAAACTCTTTTTCAAATTCAACCCAAGTTTGTTCGCCAAGACTTAAGGCCCAATGCATTTGTTCAATATTTCCTAAGGCACAAGCTCTTGCCGCAGCAATTGTGTAGTTAGCAACTAAAGCTCCCAAATCAAATCCGATTGGTCCATAAAATGAGAATTCAGAATCAATTGCTTTAACACTTAGTGCTACCTTTTTGTCTTCACATTTGATCATGACGGATCCGGTGTGAAGATCTCCATGAATCAGCGATTCACCAGCTGTCATAAATTTATATTTCAATAAACCAATTTCATGAACCATTTCTTTATCATTAGCTAACTCTTGGGCATCTTTTTCGTTTGTTGGCAACACTGAGTTACGGCCATTTTCAAAATAAGGCTCTGTGAAAACTAAGTCTTCGGTGATTAAGCAAAGTCCTGGATTTATTGCTCTGGCAATTTCCAATTTGTGCATTTCTTGGCCCAGGCTAAATATGGATGTACCAAAAGCAGTATTGGCCACAAATTTTCCAAGGGGTCCTGCAACTCCATCAAATCTTAAACCTAGATTTAATGCTCCTCGCCAAACAACGTGATCAGATAAATCTTCCATTGCAATGATGAAACGATCTGGATCGTAATCATAAATTTCAGGAACAAGGTTATTTGCATACTTGGAATGAATAATTGTTGTTTCAGCTTCGATTCTTGCTCTTGATGGAGTCATTGGCCAATCAGGTCCCACTAAGCGAACATATGGCAAAGCTTGTTTCAAAACTATGCCTTTGCCTGCAGAGTCTTTCATGATGAAAACTAAATTAAGATTTCCATCGCCAACTTCTTTGAATTCCACAAGGCTGTTAGCATCAATTAAATTAGCAAATACTTTTTTACTTGATAAGTATTTTGTGATGTTGTCTTTTGTTAAGAATTCGTATTGATCAGCCATGTATTTTTCCTTTAGACAGCCGGCACAAATCTAGACTTTCGTCTAGAAAGTGTAAATGAGAATATCAAAGCAGTTAATAGCACAAGTCCTTTAACCACATCTTGGGCGTAATAAGGAAAACCTTTAATGGTTAAACCAGTAATTACGATTCCAATTAAAACTGCACCAAGAGTTGTACCCCAAGCGTTTGGTCTCGCCATACCCGTAACAGTGAGTTTCCAGCGCTGATATCTCCTTGCCCAATTCTTGAAGAAAGAATCAAGCCACCAATTGAAGCAAAAACTCCTGAGAGAACATAAGCAAGAGCTCTATATCTTTGAACACGAACTCCAGCTAATCTTGCAGCTTCTGGGTTTGAGCCAATTGCATACATAACTCTGCCCCATCGAGTTTTAGTTAAGAAAATCCAAACTACAAATGCCAATATGAAAAATATGGCAACTGGTAGAGGAACTGGTCCAATGTAAGCGCGATCAATAAGTAAAAATCCTGGAGTGAATTTTCCTGGAGCAACGCTTCCATCTCTTAAAATCAATCCTGAAGAAACAGATTGGCCATCAACTGGAACAAGTTTCAATCCCATAATCGTAAACATCGTTGCAAGCGTTGCTAGTAAATCTGGAATCTTTAAAACCACAATTAAAAAGGCATTAAATAGTCCAACTAGTACTCCACCTAGTAGCACTACTACCAGAGCAATAGCACCAGTTTGTGCATAAATAACCATTGTCATGGCAGAAAGTGTTACTGATAATCCTGCAATTGAACCAACAGAAAGATCTAGTCCTCCCACAACCATTGTCAAAGTCACACCAAGGCCGGTAATTGCTACAACAGATGTGAATTTAAGCATTGAAAACAAAGTGTTTTGCATTCTAAAAGTAGGTTCTGTTGACGCAAACCAAACAAATAGAATCACTGTCACGAGGATAAAACCGTATTTGACAATGAAGTCTCTCAAGTCAAACCCATTTGTTGCACTTGTTTTTCCGATACTCATTTATGCCACCTCCGACATTTTGTTAACTATTTTGTCCTTTGATGTTTCTCCAGCATTTACATCCATTACAACTTTTCCTTCCACTAGCACAATTACTCGATCAGCAACATCTAAAATTTCATCCACATCTGAGGCTAAAACCAAAACTGCAACATCAGTGGCAGCTAAATCTCTAACTCGTTTAGAAATGTCTCTTCTGGCTCCAATATCTACACCTCTAAATGGTTCATCCAAAATCATTAGTTTGGGATTTGATTGCAACCATCTTCCTACAACAACTTTTTGCTGATTTCCTCCGGAAAGGGAATCTACAATTGCTTCATGAGAAGTTGTGACAACTTTCAAATCTTGTACAAGTTCTTTGCCGCGTATGCCTTCTTTAATTTTCTTAATTATTCCGCGAGCTGAAAAATCTCCCATAAAAGGTAAAGTTGCAATGTGTGAAATGCTCCAATTTGGAATCATTGATTCTGCTGCACGATCTTCGGGAACTAAATAAATATCTTTTCTAACCGCATCTGAAGGATGTCCTGGTTTATATGATTGGCCTTCAAGATCCATTGAACCTGAAATTAGTTCATCTGCTCCATAAATTACTTTTGCAAGCTCAGTTTTACCTGCACCAAGTAGACCAATTACTCCAGTAACTTCTTTTTTCTTTATTTCTAAATTCAGTGGTTCACTTTCTTTAAACAATTGAACATTATTTAATTTCAGAATCACGCCAGTACCTTGAACTTGTTTAAAGTTACTTCTTTCCCCAAGTTCTTGTTGTCCTAGCATTTCTTTCAAAGCCAGATCCCATGAAAAGGGTGCGCTTTGTTCATTTCTAATTTTTCCATCTCGCATCACCACAAGTTTCTTAGCAATTTGTTCTAATTCGCTTAATTTGTGGGAAACGTACAAAATTGCAATTCCTTGCTCTTCGAGATTCTTGATAAATCTAAATAAGTTTTGGCTTTCTGCAACTGAGAGTGCAGAAGTTGGTTCATCTAAAATTAAAAGTTTTGGGGACCTAGAAAGTGCTCTAGCTAGTATCAGCATTTGTTGTTCAGCGATACCTAATTCGTAAACGTCATTTCGCAGCTTGGATCTATTCCAATTAAGGTCCAATGCTCCAGCAATTTTTTCTGCTTCATTAACAATTGTTTTTAAAGAAACTCTTCTAGGAATCTCTCCTGAGACGATTTTGTCAAACAATAAATTTTCAGCAACTGTTAAACCAGGAATTACTCCCTCATCAATTCTTTGATGAACAGTTTCAATACCTGCTAATTTCGCAGTAGTTGGCGAGTCAATAGTTACAGCTTTTCCATCAATTAATATTTCCCCGGTAAAGGATGAATAAACTCCGGACAATATTTTAATTAATGTGGACTTACCTGCACCGTTAGCTCCTAACAATGCCGTGGTTTGTCCTTTGTCGATTGTTAAATCCACTCCACTTAACACTTGGTTTGTGCCAAATGCCATTGAAATGTTTCTAACCTCAACAGCTGAAACCATTAACTCGCCTCCGTCTACTAATTAATTAGAACTGAACTGCAGGAATCCAGTCAGCTCCGCTGACAGATGCAAGGTTCAATTCTGGCAACTTGGCACGCAAGTCAACCATGTTCTTAACTGCGTTGTCCTTTAGGAACTGTGCAGTAATTAGAACACCTGGGAAATCAACTGATTTAACTCCCAATTGGCCTGCTATTTCAAGTGCCATGTTTCGAACAACTGCTGCACCGATCGCGTTTGGATCAGTACCTGCTGTTGCTACCCATGGTGAACCTTCTTTAGTCATGATTTCAATATCAGCATTTGAAATATCAATTCCGTATGCCTTGATTGAAGCCTGAAGGTTATTTGATTCAATTCCTGAAACAGTTCCCTTAGTTAGTTCATCGTAAGGAGCAAAAATACCCACTACGTCTGGACTCTTCTTAAGAGCTGCGTCAACTAATTGTGCGTTATCAGTTGCAACTGAGTTGGTAAATTTACCAACGAAGAAGGACTGGGTCCAATTGTTAGCTTTAACAATTGCTTCCCATACAACGTGACGACGATCCAATGGTGCGATACCTAATACGTTTACGTATCCAACCTTGGCATCTTTACCAAGATCTGCTGCCATTTGATCTAGCACTGCTTGTGCAAGTGATGCATCGCTTTGTTGTGTTGTAACAGCATTTGGTGCACATTCAGCGGTTGCAACGTCATACACAACAACAGGAATTCCTGCTTCAAGTGCTTTGTTGATCAATGGACACATGGTGTCTGCTTGACCGTGGTCAACAATGATTCCAGCTACGCCTGAACCAATTGTCCATTGTTGGAAATAGTCACCGGCGCCACTGTTTTGTACGATTGCAATCTTTACCGGACCAGCATCAAATGGTGCTGGCTTGGTACCGGTTGCTTCTGCAACTGTTCCTTCATCTGCAGTTGTAGCGGTGTCGCTAGTTCCTTGGGAACATGCAGCAAGAAGCAACGCAGCAACAACTGTAATACCAGCTAGTGCTTTGTTCTTAATCATTCTTTCTCCTTCTTTTTACAAGTGAATTACTTAATTCACTTGCTCTTACTCATTTCCGTTTATCGCGGAAATGCAGCAGCCACCCCGCCGTCGACGGCGATGACCGAGCCTGTGGTTCTGGCAGATTCATCAGACAAAAGAAAAGCAGTTGTATTTGCTACATCTTTAGAAGTGACATGTGACTTTAAAATATTTCTTTGAGCATAAAAGTCTTCTAATTCTTCCGGCTTAACACCGTGAGCTTTTGCTCTCTCTTCTCTGATTCCTCCTTCCCAGAGTTTGCTGTTATC
>JBJOOK010000014.1:0-10402 GCA_046051325.1 Actinomycetota bacterium
CAGCCGCCGCGGGCGCAAATGCAATTCTTGCCGCATCAATTTTTCACGAGGAATCGGTTTCAATTGCCCAAGCAAAAGCTGAACTAAAATTGGCTGGATACGAAACGAGATAGCAATGATTGCCAACCAAGAGCAACTGATGAATTTGCGCTTCAATGACGCGGGGCTGATACCCGCCGTTGTGCAAAGCGCAAGCAGCGGGCGTGTTCTTATGATGGCTTGGATGAATCAAGAAGCATTTACTAAAACTTTAGAAACAAAGAGTGCAACTTATTTTTCAAGATCAAGAAACAAGCTCTGGATCAAAGGTGAAGAATCAGGCAATACTCAAAAAGTTGTCGAGTTAAGAATTGATTGCGACGCTGACACAGTGCTATTAAAAGTTGAACAAAAAGGTGTGGCTTGTCATACCGGTGATAAAACATGTTTTGATGGAGTTCTTGTTTGGTCTGAGAAATAATTAATGGAGCATTTTAAACTTGGGGTAACAACCCCAGATTTGGATACATTTAAAAGTTACGCGAAAGATAGAAGAGTCATTCCTGTTGTTAGAAGACTAATTGGAGACTCATTTACTCCTGTTGGTTTATATAAAGCTTTAGCAAACGAAAGACCTGGCACTTTTCTTTTAGAATCTGCTGAACATGGACAAAGTTGGTCTAGATACTCCTTTATTGGAGTTTCAAGTTCTGCCACATTAAGAAGTAACAACGGTAAAGCTTTGTGGACTGGTAAACCTCCCAAAGGTGTATCACTTGAAGGACAAATTTGGGATGTATTTAAACAAACCTTAGATTTTCTAGCAACTAAACCATTACCAAATTTGCCTCCCTTAACAGGTGGATTAGTTGGGTATATGGCCTATGACATCGTTCGATTATTTGAAAAAATTCCTGCTAATAATCCAGATGAAACAAATGTTCCTGATTTAGTGATGCTGCTTGCAACAGATTTTGCAGTACTAGATCACGTGGATGGTTCAGTGTGGCTAATTGCCAATGCTGTTAATTATGACGGAACAGATGAACGTGTTGAAGATGCTTATGAGGATGCCGTAAAGAGATTAGATGCAATGCAAGTTTCTTTAAATGCACCACAATCTCAAGTTGGATCAACATTCAATACTGAAGCTAAACCTCAATTTACTAATAGAACAACAAGTCAGGATTATCAGAATTCTGTTAAAAGAGCCATTGAATATGTGGAAGCAGGGGATGCTTTTCAAATCGTTTTGTCACAAAGATTTGATACCAAAACTCAAGCAAAGGGACTTGATATTTATCGAGTCTTAAGAACCACAAACCCCAGTCCTTATATGTATTACTTAAATATTCCAACAACAGATTTAACTGCTACAGAATTTGAAATCATTGGATCAAGTCCTGAAGCATTAGTAACGGTTAAGGATCGGAAAGCAATGATGCATCCGATTGCAGGTACTCGCCCTCGATCAAAAGATCAAGTAGAAGATGAAAAAACTGCAGTTGAGTTATTAAATGATCCTAAGGAAAAAGCAGAACACTTAATGTTGGTAGATCTTGGACGAAATGATTTAGGCAGAGTTTGTAAACCAGGAACCGTTGAAGTTGTGCAATTTATGCAAGTTGAAAGATATAGCCATGTAATGCATTTGGTTTCAACTGTCACAGGAACTTTAAATGACAACATCACCTCAACTGACGCACTTAAGGCAACGTTTCCAGCAGGAACACTTTCTGGTGCACCAAAGGTAAGAGCTATGGAAATAATTGATGAACTTGAACCGGTTAAGCGTGGAATCTATGGTGGGGCGTTGGGTTACTTTGATTTTGCGGGGAATATGGATGTAGCAATCACCATTAGAACTGCACTACTTAAAGATGGTGTTGCTTATGTACAAGCAGGAGCAGGAGTAGTTGCTGATTCTGTGCCAAGCAGTGAAGACATGGAATGCCAGAACAAGGCAGCCGTGGTACTCAGAGCAGTAGCAGTAGCGTCGTCATTAGGCTAATAACATAAATTTTCTATAGGGAGAATTAATTAATGTCGAAAGATAATCACGGTCAAACACCAGCAGCTTGGACTGGCACTTTTGTAATAATTGCTGCCTCCGTTATCTCAACAGTTGGCTTAGTGCAAAATAACTGGAAAATGTTTTGGGCAGGAATTGTTTTGACTGTAATCGGTGGAATTGTTTGGATCGTCTGGGAAAAAGCAAGTTCAAGAAGAAAAAATTAAAGGATAATAATGACGAGCGTATTAGACGAGATAATTGTTGGCGTTCGTGAAGATTTAAGCCTTAGACAAGAAAAAACTTCTATAGAAGAATTAAAAGCATTGGCAGAAAAAGTTCCAGCTGCTTTAGATCCATTTCCAATATTTGATGAAGCAGGAGTCGCAGTAATTGCAGAAGTAAAAAGATCAAGTCCTTCTAAAGGTGATCTTTCCGAAATCGTAGATCCAGCTTTATTAGCCAAAGAATATGAAGCAGGTGGCGCAAGCTGTATCAGTGTTTTAACTGAAGAAAGAAGATTTAAAGGCTCTCTGGCAGATTTAATTGCTGTTAGAAAAGCAGTTGAAATTCCAATTTTAAGAAAAGACTTTATTGTTTCTAGCTATCAACTTTGGGAATCTCGAGCACATGGTGCTGATTTAGCGTTATTAATAGTGGCTGCTCTTGATCAAGAAGCATTAGTTTCTTTAATCGAAAGATCAAAAACCATCGGACTTACTCCTTTAGTGGAAGTTCACACTGAAGAAGAAGTCAAACGAGCAGCAGATGCAGGGGCCAAACTAATTGGTATAAATGCCAGAAATTTGAAGACTTTAGAAGTTGATAGAAATACATTTGCAAAACTTGCTCCATTAGTTCCATCAGGATGCATCATGGTTGCAGAATCTGGTGTTCGCGATAAACACGATCTCATTACTTATGCAAACGCTGGCGCTCATGCTGTTTTGGTTGGCGAAAGTTTAGTAATAAACAAAGATCCAAGAGCTGCAGTTCATGAACTAGTAACAGCAGGAGCACATCCTGCTACTAATCACGGTCGATAAATAGATGACAACTTTTTTACAAGATTTAAAGAAAATTGATGAAGAGACCGGTCATTTTGGTCAATTTGGTGGACGCTTTGTTCCAGAAGCATTAATTTCGGCATTAGATCAATTAGAAGATGAGTATTTAAAAGCAGCGGCAGATCCAAAATTTAATGAAGATTTCCAAAACTTATTAAAAGATTATGTTGGCAGACCAAGTCCTTTAACTGAAGCCAAGAATTTTTCAAAGCATGCAGGTGGTGCCAGAGTTTTCTTGAAGCGTGAAGATTTAAACCACACTGGTTCTCACAAAATAAATAACGTTATTGGCCAAGCACTCCTAACAGTTCGCATGGGAAAGAAAAGAATCATCGCTGAAACTGGTGCGGGACAACATGGCGTTGCTACAGCAACAGCTGCAGCTTTATTTGGTCTTGAATGTGTTATTTATATGGGTGAGGAAGATACAGTTCGTCAATCTCTAAATGTTGCTCGGATGAAATTACTGGGCGCAACTGTTGTGCCAGTAACGACAGGAACAAAAACTTTAAAAGATGCCATTAATGAAGCAATGCGTGATTGGGTAACTAATGTTGAATCAACACATTATTTACTTGGCACAGTTGCAGGTCCACATCCTTTTCCAACTATTGGTAGAAATTTCCATAGCATCATTGGTGTTGAAGCAAGACAACAAATATTAGAAAAGACTGGAAAACTACCCACTGCAGTAACCGCTTGTGTTGGTGGTGGATCAAATGCAATCGGTCTATTTCATCCATTTATTTTGGATAAAGATGTACAACTTCATGGTTATGAAGCAGCAGGAGATGGCATTGAAACAGGAAGACATGCAGCAACTCTTTCTGGTGGCACCATTGGAATTTTGCATGGAACACGTTCATATGTTTTGCAGGATGAAAATGGTCAAACTCTGCCAAGTCACTCAATTTCTGCAGGTCTTGATTATCCAGGAGTAGGGCCAGAACATGCTTGGTTGAAAGATACTGGTCGCGCTTTTTATCATCCAATTACTGACACCGAGGCTATGGATGCTTTTTCATTGCTGTCTCGAACTGAAGGAATTATTCCTGCCATTGAAACAGCACACGCTATTGCTGGAACAGTTAAGTTAGGAAAAGAATTAGGTAAAGATGCAGTAATTATTATTAACTGCAGTGGTAGAGGCGATAAAGATGTTGAAACAGCTGCTAAATGGTTCAAGATAACTTCTAATTCATGAGTTTGATTCACGAAGCATTTAATAAGGCCAAATCTGAAAATAGAGCGGCTTTAATTGCATATTTGCCTGCAGGTTTTCCAACCATTGAAGGTTCTATAAAAATAATGCAAGAAATGTTAAACAACGGTGTTGATTTAGTTGAAATAGGAGTTCCTTACAGCGATCCATTAATGGATGGTCCGATTATCCAACAAGCAGTAGACATTGCACTGCACAATAAAACTGGAATAAAAGAAGTAATGCAAATTGTTAAAGAAGTTTCCCAAACCGGTAAACCTGTTTTAACCATGAGTTATTGGAGTCCCATTGAAAAATGGGGTGTAGAAAAATACGCTCAACAAATGAATCAATCAGGTGGGGTTGGAGTAATCACACCAGATTTGCCACCAGATGAATCAGATTTGTGGATTACTGCAACAGATCAAAACAAAATAGATCGAGTTTTTGTTGTAGCTCCTAGTTCTAGTGAAGAAAGAATAAAACTAGTGACAAATAAAGTGACAGGTTTTGTGTATGCCGCAAGTTTGATGGGTGTAACTGGAACTAGAACTGAAGTTTCTAGTCGAGCAGAAGAGCTAGTTAAAAGAATTAGAGTTCATACTCAACTTCCAGTAGCAGTTGGTTTAGGAGTCTCTACTTCAGAACAAGCACACGAAGTGGCCAAATTTGCAGATGGAGTAATTGTGGGAAGTGCTTTTGTGAAAGCAATCCTGGAACAACCAGATTTAAGTAAGGCAGTTGCCGCGGTTGTTCAATTAAGCAAAGATTTCGCTCGAGGTGTTCGTAAGGACTAGCCAGAATTGTCCAACCTTGAGTTACTTGATTAGATTGTTTAAAGCCGAATAAAACGTGGAGTGAAAAATGACAAACCCAGACGATATCCGTAACAAAGCCGCCGCAGGGCGTGCGAATGCTAATTCTCAAGATGGCAAGAGAGCCAAAACAATCCAAATCTTAGGTGGCTTGTTCGTTTTGACATTAGTTGTTGGATTAATCGGTGCTGGCGTTTATGCAAAAAGTCAAAGTCAAAAATTAAGTGTTACTCCAGAAGCTGTTACCGAATATGATTCATCGGCACAATTGCCTAAAGGTGTTACTGCACAAAATGGTTATGGTGTTCCGGTTGGAAAACAAGATCCAACAGCGCCAAAAGCAGAATTATACGAAGACTTTCAATGTCCAGCATGTGGATTTTTAGAAGAAGCAAATGGCAAAAACATAATTGACACAGCAGTCAAAGGTGATATTAATTTGACATTGCACCCAATGATTTTTCTAGATAGAAACTTCCCAGAATCACAACTTGCTTCCCTTAGAGCAACTATGGCTTTTGGTTGCGCAGTGGATGCTGGCAAAACTGCTGAATATCATTCAGGTGTTTTTGCAATGCAACCTTCTAAAGAAGGCGATGGTTTCACAGATCAACAGTTATTAGATCTTGGAAAAAAAGTTGGCATTGAAGGAGATTCATACACAACTTTTGAGACTTGTGTTACTTCCGCTAAATACAAAGGTTGGGCTAATAATTCACAACTTTCTGCTCAAGATCGCGGTGTGCAAGGAACTCCATCTATGTTTTTAAATGACAAACTAATTGATACCGCAATTGTTGCTGACCCAGCAGGTTTTGCAGGAGTTGTCGCTGAAGCTAGAAAGTAATTTGACTTGATACCAATTACGATTCCAAGTCCAAGTACTGGTGTTCTAAACATTGGACCATTTCCTTTACGCGCATATTCCCTTTTTATTATTATTGGAATATTTCTTGCAATCTGGCTTGGAAATAAAAGATGGATTGAACGTGGGGGAAAGTTAGGCCAAGTAAGTGATGTAGCAATTTTTGCTGTTCCATTTGGAATTATTGGTGGCCGCATTTATCACGTTGCCACTGATTGGGAAAAATACTTTGGCGCTAATCAAAATTGGGTGGAAGCATTAAAAATTTGGAATGGTGGATTAGGCATCTGGGGAGCGATTTTCTTTGGTGGCATTGGGGCTTGGATTGGTTGTAAGTATTACAAGATTTATCTACCACCATTTGCAGATGCAATAGCTCCAGGAATAATTTTTGCTCAAGCTATTGGTCGACTAGGTAACTATTTCAATCAAGAATTGTTTGGCAGGCCAACAAATGCTTCATGGGGATTAGAGATAGCTGAGAAATATCGTCCAGCAGGATTTGAGTCATTTACAACTTTTCATCCAACTTTTTTGTATGAATTACTGTGGAATGTTCTCATCGGATTTGCTCTTATTTACCTAGACAAGAGATTCAAATTAGGTCATGGCAGAGTTTTTGCACTTTATGTGTCTTTCTACAGCTTGGGTCGATTATTCGTCGAAGACTTACGAATTGACGAAGCCCGTCTAATTTTGGGATTGCGATTCAACATTTTCACCAGCTTGGCCGTTATGATTGGCGGGCTAGTGTATTTTGCTTTAAGCAACAAATACCGACCAGGGCAAGACAAAAAACTTTTTAGGAGTTAGTAAAAGTGACCAAAGGTCAGAAAATGCTCGATCCAGAAACAATTCACAGAAACGTCAATGGTGGATGGTTACGTCCTGCTGTCTTTGGAGCTATGGATGGACTTGTTTCTAATTTTGCATTAATGATTGGTGTTGCCGGAGGATCAAAATCAATTGGTGCAGAGAATACAACTGCAATTGTTTTGGCAGGTTTTGCAGGATTATTAGCGGGTGCATTTTCAATGGCAGCAGGTGAGTACACCTCAGTTGCAAGTCAAGCAGAATTAGCAATGGCTGAAATTGAACTTGAAAAACAAGAATTAAGAGAAAATCCTGAGAGAGAAATTAGAGAACTGGCTGAAGTTTGGATGAAGCGTGGCGTATCTGAAACCGTTGCACTGCAATTTTCAAAAGAATTAAGTAGTAACTTTGATGCATTTGCTGATGCTCATACTTCAGAAGAATTTGGGGTAACCGCTGGAGATTTACCATCAGCCAAATTAGCTGCTATTTCCTCATTTATTGCATTTGCTCTTGGGGCAACCGTTCCTTTAATTCCTTACATGTTTGGTTTGACAGACATTCTTTATTCAATGGTTATCTCACTGATCGGGCTATTCGGAGCAGGAGTTGTGGTGTCTTTTGTAACCACTAGAACTTGGTGGTACTCAGGAATAAGACAATTGTTGATCGGAAGTGGAGCAGCGGCTCTTACTTGGTTTTTGGGAACCACAATCGGAGCAGCGCTGTAAGAAGTTATCGGCTAGGATTTATCCGTAAGTAGCAGTCTTTGGGCCATCGTTGTCCCGCCAAAAATAAAACTCTGCAGGGACATATTTTGAGTAATTTCAGCACCACTAATCAAGGTCTTTATGACTCATCTTTTGAGCATGATGCTTGTGGTGTTGCTTTAGTTGCAACTTTAAATAAAAAACCTACTCACGAAATTGTCTCATCAGGACTTGAAGCATTAAGAAATCTGGAACACCGCGGAGCTTCTGGAAGTGAACCTGACTCAGGTGATGGTGCAGGAATATTAATTCAAATCCCAGATGAATTCTTTAAATCAGTTGTTGATTTTCAACTACCAGAAAATAGTTATTATGCTGCAGGAATCGTTTTCTTGCCTCAAGATGAAAAAGAATACAAAGCAGCAAAAGAGACAATTTCAGAAGTAGCAAAAAAAGAGAACATCACAATTCTTGGTTGGAGAGTGGTACCCACAGATCCTCTTGAGCTTGGCAAAACAGCACAAAGTGTTATGCCTAGATTTGAAATGATATTTGTACAACCTCAAGATAAGAAACTTAAAGATATTGAAATTGATCGAGCAATATATCCTTTTAGAAAAATTATAGAGAATAACTCAAATATCTATTTTGCTTCGCTTTCCGCGCGAACAATTGTTTATAAAGGAATGTTGACTACCGGACAATTAGAGCCTTTCTATCCTGAACTCTCAGATAAGAAAGTTGTTTCCAAAATTGCCTTAGTTCACTCCCGTTTTAGTACTAATACATTTCCGTCTTGGCCGTTGGCGCATCCTTACCGATTAATCGCACACAATGGTGAGATAAATACTGTTAAGGGAAATAGAAATTGGATGCACGCTAGAGAAAATCTTCTTAAAACTGATTTAATTCCTGGAGATTTAGCAAGAGTATTTCCAATTTGCTCTAATGAAGCAAGTGATTCTGCATCATTTGATGAAGTTTTAGAATTAATTCATTTAGGCGGCAGATCTTTACCGCATTCAATTTTGATGATGATTCCAGAAGCTTGGGAAAACAATCCCAGCATGGATCCTGCAAGAAGAGCATTTTATGAATATCACGCATCAATTATGGAACCTTGGGATGGACCAGCTTGCGTAACTTTTACTGACGGACATTTAATAGGTGCAGTTTTGGATAGAAATGGTTTAAGACCTGGAAGATTTTGGGTTACAGATGATGGCTTAGTTGTGTTAGCTAGTGAGTCAGGTGTGTTGCCAATTGATCAAGCAAAAGTAATTAGAAAAGGTCGATTACAACCTGGAAAGATGTTCTTGGTTGATACCGACAATGGTCGAATTATTGAAGATGATGAAATCAAATCTTCTCTTGCAAAAGAACAACCATATAAAGATTGGTTGCACGCTGGATTAGTTCATCTTGAGGAATTGCCAGAACGCGAACACATTGTTCATACTCATTCCTCAGTTTTAAGAAGACAACAAACATTTGGATATACCGACGAAGAATTAAAGATATTGCTAACACCTATGGCACTAAATGCCGCAGAACCATTGGGCTCCATGGGAACTGATACTCCAATTGCAGTTTTAAGTAGTAGACCAAGGTTGATATTTGACTACTTCACCCAACTTTTTGCTCAAGTCACAAACCCACCACTTGATGCCATTAGAGAAGAAATTGTTACCTCATTGTCATCCTCTGTTGGGGAAGAAGCCAATTTATTAACAGCAACTCCTGCTCACACCAGACAAGTAGTTTTGCCTTTCCCAGTAATTGATAACGATGAATTAGCAAAGTTAATCCACATCAATCAAGATGGAGATCAACCAGGATTTGCAGCCCAAAAATTCTCTGGAATCTATAAAGTCGCAGAAGGTGCTACGGGGCTTGAAAAAAGAATCAATGAAATATTCGACGAGGTTGATTTAGCTATAAAGAATGGCAAACATTTACTAGTTTTAAGTGATCGAGATAGTGATGCTGATGAGGCACCAATTCCTTCATTGTTATTGCTTTCTGCTGTTCATCACCATTTGATTAGAACCAAAAAGAGAATGGAAATTGGGCTAATCGTTGAAGCAGGCGATGTCAGAGAAGTTCACCATGTTGCCTTATTAATTGGATATGGCGCAGCTGCTGTAAATCCATATTTGGCAATGGAAACAGTCGAGGACATGGTTCGACAAAAAAGAATTACTGGAATTACTCCTGAAAAAGCCGTGAGAAATCTTGTTAAAGCACTTGGTAAAGGTGTCTTAAAAGTTATGAGCAAGATGGGTGTTTCAACTGTTGCTTCTTACCGAGGAGCACAAATATTTGAAGCAATTGGAATTTCTAATGAAGTTATTGATAAATACTTCACAGGAACTACCTCAAGACTTGGTGGAGTTGGTCTAGATGTTTTGGCACAGGAAGTTTCTAAACGCCATGATGTTGCTTATCCCTTTACCGGAATTTCTCCTGCACACAGACAACTTGCTATTGGTGGGGAATACCAATGGAGAAGAGAAGGAGAACCTCATCTTTTCGATCCTGAAACTGTATTTAAGTTGCAACACTCAACTCGCACAGGACAAATGGATATTTTTAGAAGCTACACCGAGAAAGTAAATGAACAATCAAAGAGGTTGATGACCCTTAGAGGTCTTTTTGAATTAAGCAAAGATAGAAAACCAATTTCAATTGATGAAGTTGAACCGATAGAAAATATTTTAAGAAGATTTAGTACCGGAGCAATGTCATACGGATCTATTTCAGGTGAAGCTCATGAAACTTTAGCTATTGCTATGAATCGACTTGGTGCAAAATCAAATACCGGTGAAGGTGGGGAAGATCCAGAACGTTATCAAAAGATGTCTAATGGTGATTCCAAACGATCCTCTATTAAACAAGTTGCAAGTGGCAGATTTGGTGTCACAAGTGAATATTTAGTAAA
>JBJOOK010000015.1:0-10279 GCA_046051325.1 Actinomycetota bacterium
GGTGATATTGGTAGAGGGGAAAGACAACAAGAAGTAGTAAAGCAAATCATGAAGAAATCTTTGTCTCCATTTACTTTGCTTAATCCATTAAGAGCTCCGCGCACAGTATCTGCTCTTGCAAATGCAGTGACTGTAAATAAAGGCGTTGGGCCTCTTGATCTAGTTCCTCTTGCTTTTGCTTTAAGAAGTGGAGGCATTGATTCTGCAACTTTGCCAAATAAAGCTGGAGGAAATGTAGGAGACTTAGGTTCCACTAGAAAATTAACAAGTGATGCTGAAGAAGTGTTTAAAGCATTGCAAGAAGGAACAAAAATTCCTTCCTTTGAAACCAAGGAATAATTACTCGGTAATTCTGCCTGTTAAATAATCAGCGGCATGGTGAGCTCTTTCTAATAAATCACTTAAATCATTGCCACTGATATTCACATGCCCTACTTTTCGGCCTTCTTTAACTTCTTTGCCATAAAGGTGTATTCGTAAATCAGGATCGTGTGCCATGCAATGTAAGAAAGGTTTATACATATCTAAATATTGACCACCCAAAACATTAACCATGACAGTTATGGGGGCTAATAATTTTGGACTTCCTAGCGGCAAATTAAGTATTGCTCGTAAATGGTTTTCAAATTGAGAAGTTGTTGCACCATCAATAGTCCAAAGGCCTGAGTTTGTTGGACCTATCTTTATCTGACCAATCAAGAATTTGTTGTTTCCTAAGTCAAGGAATTCAACTGTGAATACACCATAAATATCAAATAGTTCTGAAATCTTTAGAGTTATTAACTGAAGCTCGCTTGCTTGCGCATCACTTAAATTTGGGGCTGGGGCAATTACTTCATCCAAGATCTCATCTATTTTCTTAGATTGAGCAACTGAATAAACAACAGTTTGTCCATGTTCAGATCTTGCTGCTTGAACTGATAGCTGTCTTTCAAAATTAGCAACATTGTCTTGGAAGGGCAGGTTTGCATCAATTAATGTTTTCTTAATAAAATCAGAATTTTCTAATTGCTCAATTGCTGAAATTTGAGGTCTAAATACTTGCCTCTCTTTTTCTAATCTTTTTAAGTTTTCATATGGAAATTCTTTGAGATCAAAAGTAATTACATCTGTATCTAATGCAAAAACTGATAAATCTGAATAGTTGTTTACATCTCCAACAGTGACATTATTTGCAATCAAGGCGGCACTCTCGTCTGCACTTTTGCTTAGTAATTTAATTTCAATATTTAGTCTTGTGGCAGCTTCGATTAACATTCGAGCCATTTGCCCTGCGCCCAGAATTCCTACCGTTGGAAAATGTGAGCGACTGGTCATGAAAAAATCTTAACTAATTAAATGAATATCGGCAGAACTTAGAGATCTAGTTCCATCATCGGTCTTAACAACAAGTTCGCCAGTTTGTGAAATATCTACTGCTTCAGCATTTATTAATTCCCCACCTGGCAATTGGGCTGTAATTTTTTTATTTAAGGTTATGCAATTTGTTTTGTAGTCTCTGACCAATGAAGGAGTTGGCCAATTACTGGCATTATTTTCCTCAAGCCATCTAGCGCTTAATTCTGTTAGAAAAGCTGCAATAACAGATTCTTTTGTCATGGACGATTGCAATATTTGCTTTAACGATGAGGCATTACTTACAGGCAATTCTTCTTTTTCTTGATCAAAATTTATGCCTACTCCAACAGTAACTTGATTCTTAATTCTTTCTACCAAAATTCCTGCAAATTTAAATTCTTGACTGTTTTCCACTAAAACTAAATCGTTTGGCCACTTAATTTTTATATCTTTTCTGGTCTCTGCCTCAAGTGCTTTATGTAAAGCCAAACCAACTAATAGTGGGATCCAGCCTAAATTATTTTCACTATTTGGTTTTAGCACTATTGAAATAAATATTGATGAGTTTTTAGGAGCTTCCCAATTTCTATTTTGTCTGCCTCTGCCATTTGTTTGGAAATTTGCTAATACGAAAGTTCCTTCTTCAATATTGCTAGCGACTAATTCACGTGCAATATCGTTGGTCGATGTAACTTCATCTTTGATAATGGCGTTTTGCCATAAGCACTGGCGAAGAAGCAGTTCCTGCTCCAATAATTGAGCATCAAGAGGCGCTCGATTCTTGAAAATTTCGGTCACACTGTTACCGTACGACAAGAGCCTTTTTCTTAGAGAGGACCACGTGGGTAAAAAGTCGAGTGACGGTGCAACTCCTCGCACTACCGCGTCAAAATTAGCTCATCTTGCTGAAGTTAAAAAAGAAATCCATGTTGACCAAGCCAATACTGCTTTGGAAAAACAACATGCCAAAGGCAAACAAAGTGCCCGGGAGAGATTAGCTTCCCTACTTGATCCTGAATCATTTCAAGAGATAGATGAACTTGTAAGGCATCAAAAAAATAATTTTGGAATGGATAAGAACCGTCCTGCAGGAGATGGTGTCATCACTGGTTTTGGAACTATTGATGGTCGACCTGTTTATGTTTACTCGCAAGACTTCACAGCTATGGGTGGCTCATTAGGTGAAGCAATGGGTGGAAAAATTGTTAAGTTAATGGATTTGGCAATTAAATCTGGTGCACCAATTATTGGCATTAATGATTCAGGTGGAGCAAGAATTCAAGAAGGTGTTGCATCACTTGCAATGTATGGAGAAATCTTTTTAAGAAATACCAGAGCATCAGGTGTTATTCCACAAATTTCCATCATCATGGGACCTTGTGCTGGAGGAGCTGTTTATTCACCAGCCTTAACTGATTTTGTTGTCATGGTTGATAAAACCTCTCACATGTTTATTACCGGTCCAGATGTAATTAAAACAGTAACTGGCGAAGAAGTTTCGTTTGAAGATTTAGGTGGAGCAAGAGCTCATGCCACAAAATCAGGTGTAGCTCACTACATGGCAAGTGATGAAGATGATGCTTTGGATTATGTAAGAACACTTCTTAGTTTCTTACCTTCTAATAATGCTGAACCTTCCCAACATTTTGAATCAAAAGTCGATTTACAAATCAACCAACATGATTTAGAAATGGATACCTTGGTTCCAGATTCACCAAATCAACCTTATGACATGCACGTGTTAGTAAAACATGTTTTAGATGATGATGAATTTTTTGAAATACATGGCGGTTGGGCACCAAACATTATGGTTGGCTTTGGTCGCATTGAAGGACAAAGTGTGGGAATCGTTGCCAATCAACCAATGCAATTTGCAGGAACTTTAGACATTGAAGCATCAGAAAAAGCCGCTCGCTTTGTTAGAACTTGCGATGCTTTTAATATTCCAATTATTACCTTCGTTGATGTTCCAGGATTCTTACCTGGTGTTGATCAAGAATACGGCGGAATTATTAGACGTGGTGCCAAATTAATTTATGCCTACGCTGAAGCAACAGTTCCTTTAATAACAGTTATTACTAGAAAAGCTTATGGTGGTGCTTACATTGTTATGGGATCAAAGCATTTAGGTGCAGATTTAAATCTTGCTTGGCCAACTGCCCAAGTTGCGGTAATGGGTGCACAAGGTGCAGTAAATATTCTCTTTAGAAAAGAAATTACTGGAGCAAAAGATCCAGTAAGTGAGCGTGCTGACAAAATTACTGAATACGAAGAAGCTTTTGATAATCCATACGTTGCAGCAGAACGTGGTTGGATTGATGCAGTCATTGCACCAAGTGAAACTAGAATCAGAATTATTAGAGGCCTTCGCCAACTAATTACTAAACGTGAATCAATGCCTCCTAAGAAACATGGAAATATCCCACTGTGACCAAGCCACTTGAATTTCAAATTATTAGAGGAAATCCAACAGCAGATGAAATTGCTGCCATCCATGTAGCACTGCAAGTTGCCAAGAATTCTTCAGAAGAATTAGGAAAGCAAAAAAAAAGAATTAGTAACTGGAATAGTCCTCAGTTTAGATTCAGAAATACGCCCCAACTAAACAGTGGTTGGCAATATTCATACCTTCCAGGAGCATGAGCTTTCCAGTAATCCTGGCTTCTGCCTCCCCTGCCAGATTGATGCTTCTTCGAAGCCAAAATATTCAACCAATTGTTATTGCCTCTGAAATTAATGAAAAAGAAATAGAAGAACAATACAAAGATTCCTCCACTGAAATTGTTGTTAAAGAACTTTCCATTGCTAAAGCAAATTATGTTTTAACAAACAATGTCTCTTTAAACTCCGGAATTCTGATTGCAGCAGACTCAATGCTTGAATTTGAATCTCAAAGTTTAGGAAAACCTCTTAATGCAGAAAATGCCATTGCTAGATGGCAAAAAATGCGTGGAAAATCCGGAATTTTGCACACTGGTCACACGGTAATTCGCTTAGATAATAAACAAACAATTACAAGAGTTGTGTCAACTAAAGTTGAATTTGCAAACGTTGATGATAAAGAAATTATTGATTATGTTGCAACAAAAGAACCTTTAAATGTTGCTGGTGCTTTCACAATCGATTCTTTAGGCGCTGCATTTGTGAAAGAGGTCCAGGGTGATCACAGTAATGTAATCGGCTTATCTTTACCGGCACTTAGGGAAATTGTTCGTGAACTTGGACTCTCATGGACTTCTTTGTGGGAAATGGCATAAAGTAATAAATCATGGCTAAATCTGGCTCACAAAAACTTTCAATTACAAAAATACTTATTGCCAATCGTGGTGAAATTGCTGTTCGTATAGCAAGAGCTTGTAAAGATTCTGGAATTTCAAGTGTGGCTATTTATGCAGATCCAGATAGAGATGCACTCCATGTCTTGCATGCTGATGAAGCATATTCTTTAAATGGAACTATTGCTTCAGAAACTTATCTTTCTATTCCAAAAATCTTAGAAATTGCTAAACGCTCAGGTGCTGATGCAATTCATCCAGGTTATGGTTTTCTTTCTGAGAACGCAGATTTTGCACAAAGTGTTATTGATGCAGGATTGATTTGGATTGGTCCACCACCTGCAGCGATCAAATCTTTAGGTGACAAAGTTCAAGCACGCCATATTGCAGCAAAAGTTGGCGCACCTTTAGTTCCAGGAACAAAAGATCCAGTCAATGATGCAAGTGAAGTTGTTGATTTTGCAAATAAATACGGTTTACCTATTGCCATCAAAGCAGCATTTGGTGGTGGTGGTCGAGGATTAAAAGTAGCTCGCAACCAAGAAGAAATCGTTGAACTTTATGAATCAGCTGTTAGAGAAGCAACCGCTGCTTTTGGTCGAGGTGAATGTTTTGTTGAAAGATACCTAGATCGTCCTCGACATGTGGAAACACAATGTCTAGCTGACAAATTTGGCAACGTGGTGGTTGTTTCAACCAGAGATTGTTCATTACAACGTCGACACCAAAAACTTGTGGAAGAAGCGCCTGCTCCATTTTTAACAGATGATCAAAGAAGACAACTTTATGATTCATCAAAAGCAATTTTAAAAGAAGCAAACTATGAAGGTGCTGGAACTTGTGAATTCCTTATTGGCCAAGACGGAACAATTTCGTTTCTAGAAGTAAATACACGACTTCAAGTTGAACATCCAGTTAGCGAAGAAGTAACTGGAATTGATTTGGTGCGTGAACAAATCCGTATCGCAAGTGGTGAAAAACTTGGTTATCACGATCCAATAATTAGTGGACACAGTATTGAATTTCGCATCAATGGTGAAGATCCAGGTCGAAACTTTCTTCCTGCTCCAGGTCAATTAAAAGTTTGGAAAGAGCCAAGTGGAACTGGTGTCCGAGTAGACGCAGGATTTAAACAAGGAGATGTCATTGGTGGAAACTTTGATTCTCTACTTGCAAAACTAATTGTCACGGGAGCTACTAGAAAAGAAGCAATAGAAAGAGCTAAAAGAGCTTTAAGTGAATTTGAGGCCGAAGGAATTGCGACAGCACTTCCTTTTCATCGAGCAGTGTTGAACGATGTAGCTTTTGCTCCAGTTGATGAGTTACAGAAATTTAGTATTTACACCAGCTGGATTGAAAATGAATTTAAAAATGAAATTCCTCAATATAAAGATTCTTCAACTTCCAACTCTGAAGAGGAAAGATCATCATTAGTTCTTGAACTAAATGGAAAAAGAATTGAAATTTCAATGCCAAATGGTTTAACTTCTGGTGGAGTTAAACAAAAGAAACCTCCAGTGGCAAGACACCAAAGAACAACTTTGGGTGCCCTTGATTCTGATGCTGTTCAAAGTCCTATGCAAGGAACTGTTGTAAAGATTGCGGTTAAGAATGGTCAAGCTGTAACTGAGGGCGAACTGCTATTTGTTATTGAAGCCATGAAAATGGAGCAGCCGATTTCTGCTCACAAAGCAGGGGTTGTTGGCGAACTTTCTGTTGAAGTTGGTGCATCTGTTGCTAACGGTGCTGTATTGCTAGAAATTAGAGATCCTTCCTAAACAATTCTTGTGTGACATTTCACATCAGATTGAACAACTTTTGACTATGCACCAATACCCACTCCAGCACTAAACTCAAGCCATGGCAATTAGCTCAATGGACCGCGGAGTTGGATCAGATACTCGCGCAAAGATTGGTCTACGTCATTTAAGAGTAGACAAGTGGTGGGTTCAACCAGCAATTTCAGTTTTTGTTTTAGTTTCTTTTATTATTTATTCCACAATCAGAGCTTTTGAAAATAAGTATTATTTTGCAGAACCGTTAATCTCACCTTTCTATTCCCCATGTCTTGCCACAAGTTGTGTTGAAGGCGCTTCTCACTTAGGCCAACCATTTGGTAGCTGGTGGATCTTTTCTCCTGCACTACTTATATTAATTTTTCCTTTAGGTTTCAGAATGACTTGTTATTACTACCGAAAAACTTATTACCGTGCATTCTGGTTATCTCCTCCAGCTTGTGCTGTAGCAGAACCTCATCAGTCTTATTCAGGAGAAACTAAGTCTCCTTTAATTTTACAAAACACACATCGTTACTTTTTTCTTGCAGGTTTAGTGTTCAACGTTTTACTTACCTATGATGCAATTATTTCTTTCAAGAATGCTGAAGGCCAATGGGGACACATGAGTGTGGGTACACTAGTTCTTCTTGCTAACGCATCTTTTCTTTGGTTATATTCACTTTCTTGTCATTCCTGTCGCCACATTCTTGGTGGAAGACTAAAGCATTTCAGTAAACATCCATTGCGTTACAAGACTTGGACAATAATTTCTAAACTAAATGCGCACCATCCAAAATATGCTTGGATCTCATTAATCGGTGTTGCGCTATGTGATTTCTATGTACGCCTTGTCGCAAGTGGTTCAATTACAAATTTCTATTTCTTCTAAAGGGGCATAATGACAAAAATTGAACGTCACGACTTTGATGTTGTGATTGTTGGAGCAGGTGGCGCAGGCTTGCGTGCTGCTATTGAATCTCGTGCCAGTGGTTTAAAAACTGCAATCATTTGTAAATCTCTATTTGGTAAAGCTCACACTGTGATGGCAGAAGGTGGCATTGCCGCATCCATGGGAAACGTGAACTCCAATGACAATTGGCAAGTTCATTTCCGTGACACCATGCGTGGTGGAAAGTTTCAAAATCATTGGAGAATGGCAGAACTTCATGCCAAAGAATCTCCTGATCGTGTTTGGGAATTAGAAACTTATGGTGCGCTATTTGATAGAACTCCAGATGGAAAAATCAGCCAAAGAAACTTCGGTGGACACGAATACCCTCGCCTAGCCCACGTGGGAGATCGCACCGGTTTGGAATTGATTAGAACCTTGCAACAAAAGATTGTTTCCTTACAACAAGAAGACTTCAAAGAATCAGGCGACTACGAGTCAAGAATTAAAGTTTTTGCTGAATTAACTGTTACAGAAATCCTAAAAACTGACGACAAGGTGTCAGGTGTTCTAGGTTACTGGCGCGAGAATGGAAAATTTGTATTGTTCCAAGCTCCAGCCGTTGTATTAGCAACTGGTGGAATTGGTAAATCTTTCAAAGTTACTTCCAATTCATGGGAAGGAACTGGCGATGGACATGCTTTGGCATTAAAAGCTGGTGGAAATTTAATGCACATGGAATTTGTGCAATTTCATCCAACAGGCATGGTTTGGCCACCAAGTGTTAAAGGAATTTTAGTAACCGAATCTGTACGCGGAGACGGTGGAGTTTTAAAGAATTCTGATGATAAAAGATTCATGTTCAATTACATTCCTGCAATATTTAAAGATAAATATGCAGAAACAGAAGAAGAAGCAGATGGTTGGTATGAAAATCCTGATTCAAATAGAAGACCACCAGAATTATTACCTCGAGATGAAGTAGCGCGTGCCATTAACTCTGAAGTAAAAGCAGGCAGAGGATCTCCTCATGGAGGAGTTTTCCTTGATGTCTCAACAAGATTAAAACCAGAAGTAATTAAAAAAAGATTGCCTTCAATGTGGCACCAATTTAAAGAATTAGCAGATGTTGACATCACCAAACAAGCAATGGAAGTTGGACCAACCTGTCACTATGTAATGGGTGGAATTCAAGTAGATCCAGATACAGGTGCAGCAACTGGTGTTACTGGTTTATTTGCAGCTGGTGAAGTTGCAGGCGGCATGCATGGTTCAAATCGTTTAGGTGGAAATTCGCTTTCAGATCTTTTAGTGTTTGGTCGTCGTGCCGGAGTTGGCGCCAGTGCTTATGTTAAATCACTTTCAGCAAAACCAAAGGTGAGTGAACAAGTTATTGAAAAAGCTCTTAACTCAGCTCTTGCTCCGTTTAATGGCAATAGTGGTGAAAATCCATACACCGTTCACCAAGAATTACAACAAGTAATGAATGATCTTGTGGGAATTATTCGTGATGGCAGCGAAATGCGTGAAGCAATTACCAAACTTGAAGGTTTAAAGAAACGTGCCAAGAATGTAACGGTACAAGGTGAAAGACAATTTAACCCAGGTTGGCATTTGTCTCTTGATTTAGAAAACATGTTGCTAGTCAGTGAATCAATTGCCAAGAGTGCATTAGTTAGAGAAGAATCTCGCGGTGGTCACACCAGAAATGACTTCCCGACCATGGATAAAAGCTGGAGGGCAAAACACGTTATTAATTCCTGGAATGGAAGCAGTGTTGAGACCAAAATTGAATCAATCCCACCAATGCCAAAAGAATTAGCGGGATTGTTTGAAAAAGAAGAATTAGGTAAATACTTGTTGCCAGAAGAATTAGCACAACTCGGAATGGGAGCATAACTAATGGGTTATCTAGCGAAATTACGAGTTTGGCGCGGTAATAAAGAAAAAGGCGAATTAGTAAATTACAACGTTGAAGTAAGCGAGGGCGAAGTTCTTCTTGATGTAATTCATCGTTTACAAGCAACTGATAGCCCAGATTTAGCTGTGCGCTGGAATTGCAAAGCAGGAAAATGTGGATCTTGCAGCGCTGAAATTAACGGTAAACCAAGTTTGATGTGTATGACTCGTATGAATACTTTTAACGAAGAAGACGAAGTAACAGTAACTCCATTAAGAGCTTTCCCTGTAATTAAAGATTTAGTAACCGATGTTTCCTTTAACTACATAAAAGCTCGCCAAGTTCCAGCATTTAAAGGCCCTGAAAACCTAAAACCAGGTGAGTACCGTATGCAACAAGTTGATGTGGAAAGAAGTCAAGAATTTAGAAAATGTATTGAATGCTTCCTCTGCCAAGACGTTTGTCACGTGGTGCGTGACCATGAAGAAAACAAAGAAAGCTTTGCCGGACCAAGATTCTTTATTCGCCTTGCAGAATTAGATATGCATCCATTAGATGAATTAGATAGGAAAAAAGAAGCACAAGAAAAACATGGTTTGGGAATGTGTAACATCACCAAGTGCTGTACCGAAGTTTGCCCAGAGCACATCAAAATCACTGACAATGCAATTATTCCGATGAAAGAACGCGTTGTTGATACTAAATATGATCCATTGGTTTGGTTGGGTAAAACAATTACCCGCCGCAAATAATTAAAGCTTAAAAACCAACTTTTTCATAAACACTCTTCAAGGTTGCTGAGGCTACTTTCTCAGCTTTTTGAGCACCTTCACTCATTAGCGAATTAAGTTCTTTTTCATCCCCTAGTAGAGCCAAAGTCTTTTCTCTAAATGGTTTAACAATCTTTTCTACGACTAGTTCACCTGTAAATGTCTTTAAATCCCCGTAACCCTTATTGGCAAATTGTGCTTCAATAGCTGTCATTTCTTCATTGGTTACAGCCTTAATTATGTTTAAGAGATTTGAAACTCCTGGCTTATTTGCTGGATCATATTTAATTTCTTTACCACTGTCTGTCATGGCAGTCTTAAATTTCTTC
>JBJOOK010000016.1:0-9834 GCA_046051325.1 Actinomycetota bacterium
GCCTTAATTATGTTTAAGAGATTTGAAACTCCTGGCTTATTTGCTGGATCATATTTAATTTCTTTACCACTGTCTGTCATGGCAGTCTTAAATTTCTTCATCACAGCATCTGGTTCATCCATAATAAATACGCAACCTTGGGGAGAAGATTTACTCATTTTGGCGGTTGGATCTTGTAAATCAAGAATCTTGGCAGATTCTTTAACGATGAATGCTTCAGGAACAACAAATGTTTGACCAAATTGGTTATTGAATCTAACTGCTAAATCTCTAGTTAATTCCAAGTGTTGTCTTTGATCTTCGCCAACTGGAACACTTTGTGCTTGGTAAAGCAAAATATCTGCTGCTTGCAAGATTGGGTAGGTAAACAAACCAACTGATGATCTTTCTTGACCACCTTTTTGGGTTTTATCTTTAAATTGTGTCATTCGTCCTGCTTCACCAAAACCAGTAAAACAACTCAAGACCCAAGCAAGTTGGGGATGTTGTGGAACTTGGCTTTGAACAAAAACTGTGCTTTTCTTAGTATCAATTCCAACAGCTAATAATTGCGCAAAAGAAGTAAGAGTTCTTTTCTTTAATACTTTAGGATCAAATTCTGCTGTGATTGCATGTAAATCTACAACGGTATAAAAACATTCATGGGTGTCTTGCATTTGAACCCATTGACGAAGTGCCCCAAAATAATTACCAATGTGAAATGAATCAGCGGTGGGCTGAATTCCTGATAAAACACTTGGTTTAGCCATAGGACTTATTGTCCACCATGATTGCTAGAACCGGGCTCAATCCGACTAACTCTTACTCGTGAAATTCGTCGCACATCCATGCTCAAGATTTCAAACTCGCATTGTTCAGCGATCACAGATTTGCCAACAGCAGGAAGTGTTCCAAGTTTGGAGATAACAAAACCAGCCACAGTTTCATACGGTCCTTGAGGCAGATGAATATGAGTTGAGTCAGCAAAATCATCAAGGTTCATCAATCCATCTACTTCAACTTCTCCATGAAAATCAAGTTCACTTACTTCACTTTCTGGCTCATCATCTTCATGGCGAATATCGCCAATTAATTCTTCAACCAAATCATCCAAAGTAACAATTCCAGCTGTACCGCCGTATTCGTCAGCGACGATCAATAAATGTTGATTACCATTTCGCATTTGAGCAAGAGCACTTAATACTGAAGTAGTTCCAGGAATTGATTCCACGGCGATCGCAATATCTCTTAATTGTTTACTTGATTTACGAGCTTCTAAAGAAAGTAATTGTCTTACGTGCACAAATCCCACAACTTCATCTGCTGTTTTGTTTATAACGGGATATTTTGTGTGAGGAAGTTTTTCAACAACAAGGGCTGCATCTGGAATTGTTGATTCAGCATCAAGAAATTCAACTTCAGTACGAGGCGTCATTACTTCTTTAATTTCGCGATCATCTGCTTCAAATACGTCGTCAATTAGTGCGCGTTCGTTATCGCTTAGTTCTTCATGTCCAGCAACTAAATCTCTTAAGTCTTCGCCACTTAATTCTTGACGACTAGCACTTGGATCTCCCCCAAGTAATCTCACAATTAGATTTGTAGAGCGACTCAACAACCAGATAAATGGTCTGGTAATTCTTGCTAGAAAATCAATTGGATAGGCCGCAAAAAGTGCCCAGCTTTCAGAATTTTGTAACGCTAATCTCTTAGGAACAAGCTCACCTAAGACCAGTGAGAAATAAGCAATAAAAAGTGTTATCAAAATAAAGGCAATTACAGAAACAAAAGATTCAGGAAAAACTAAATCTAGAATAGGTGATAACACTGGAGTTAAACTAGAAGCTCCAAAACCTGCGCCAATAAAGCCTGCAACAGTTACACCCACCTGCACTGATGCTAAAAATCTATTTGGGTGATCATGTAATTCTTTTAAGAGTTTTCCACGTCGACCTTTTGTGTCAGCAATTCTTTTAACTTGTGATTCGCGAAGTGAAACAAGTGCAATTTCTGCAGCAGCAAAGAATCCACCGACAAGGATGAAAGCTAGGACAATAAGGGCACTAACCCAAGTACTCATATGTTAAAGATGCTACTCAATCAGTTGATATTGATTAAAGGCTTGAGTCTAATTGGCGCTTAATTCCAGCCAAATAATCCTCAGTTGTTGCCCAAGCGTGATCTTTACTGATCAAGCGAGCTAAGTCCTTGGTCATTAATCCTGATTCAACTGTCTTGATACATGCATCTTCTAGCGTTCTAGCAAAAGCAGTTAATTCTTTATTGCTATCTAACTTACCTCTGTGAACTAAACCGCCAGTCCAAGCAAAAATTGATGCGATTGGATTTGTTGAAGTTGGTTCACCTTTTTGGTGTTTACGGTAATGGCGTGTAACTGTTCCGTGAGCTGCTTCTGATTCAACAGTTTTGCCATCTGGAGTCATTAACACACTTGTCATAAGTCCAAGAGATCCAAAACCTTGCGCAACGGTGTCACTTTGAACATCGCCGTCATAATTCTTACATGCCCAGACGTAGCCGCCTTCCCACTTCAAGGCAGTTGCAACCATGTCATCGATTAGGCGATGTTCATAAGTTAAACCTTTTGATTCAAATTCAGTTTTAAACTCTTTTTCATATATTTCTTGGAAGATATCTTTGAATCGACCATCGTATGCTTTCAAAATGGTGTTCTTAGTTGACAAATAAACTGGATAATTTCTAATTAATCCATAATTTAATGAGGCTCTAGCAAAGTCTTTGATGCTGTCATCAAAGTTATACATTCCCATAGCCACACCGGAACCATTAAAATCTGCTACTTGAAATTCCATTGGTTTAGAACCATCTGCGGGTTGGAAGGTCATTGTTACTTTTCCAGGACCTGGGACTACAAAGTCTGTTGCTTTGTATTGATCTCCATGAGCATGACGGCCAATAACTATTGGCTTAGTCCATGAAGGAACTAGTCGAGGGATATTGCTAATGATGATTGGTTCACGAAAAATTACGCCACCTAAAATGTTTCGAATTGTTCCATTAGGTGATTTCCACATCTTTTTTAAACCAAATTCTTCTACTCTTGCTTCATCTGGAGTGATAGTTGCGCACTTAACGCCTACTCCATGTTTCTTGATTGCATTTGCTGAGTCAATTGTTACTTGATCATCGGTTTTATCACGATTTTCAATACTTAAGTCGTAATATTCAAGGTTTACATCTAAGTAAGGCAAAATTAATTCTTCTTTGATGAATTGCCAAATGATGCGAGTCATTTCATCGCCATCAAGTTCTACTACAGGATTTGCTACTTTAATTTTTGCCATTTTAACCTTTTTCTTTACAGATCTTTAACGTCAGCTTGTTTTGCTCTAACTGCTTCAGCAGCAGTTTTTAATGCAGTTGTTTCTTCTGGAGTTAATTTAGTCTCCACAACTTTATTAATTCCTTTTGAACCAATTTCTGCTTCTACACCTAAATAAACTCCACTAATTCCATATTCTCCATCAACCCATGCACACACTGGCATTACTTGACCTGAGTTTGTTGCAACTGCTTTTGCCATTTGTGCAGCAGCAGCTGAAGGTGCATAGTATGCAGAACCAGTTTTTAACAGTGCCACAACTTCTGCGCCACCATTTCTTGTTCTATCTACTAATGCGTCAATATCTTCTTTAGACAAAACTTCACTTAATGCTTTGCCTTTCACACTTGATTGGCTTGGCACTGGAACCATGGTTTCACCATGAGATCCAAGAGTTAAAGTCTTAACATCACTTACATTTGATCCTGTTTTTTCTGCAACAAAGTTTGTAAATCTTGCAGTATCAAGCATTCCGGCTTGTCCCATTACTCGGTTTTTTGGAAAACCAGTAGCAAGTTGTGCAAGAGCTGTCATTTCATCTAGTGGATTTGAAACCACAATAACTACTGAATCTGGTGCATGCTTGGCAATATTTTCTGAAACTTGTCGCACAATTTTTGCGTTTGTTTCAATTAAATCCATACGGCTCATGCCAGGTTTTCTTGGCAAACCTGCAGTGATCACAACAATGCTGCAACCTTTGATTGCGTCATAGCCTGAACCATCTAAACCTGTTGTTTGGCCAACAATTTTTGTTTCAAAGTTTTGAATTGGTCTGGATTGATTCATATCTAAAGCAAGACCTTCAGCTTTACCTTCAAGAACATCAGTTAGAACGACTGTGTCAAATATGTCATATTCTGCTAAACGCATGGCGGTGGTTGAACCGTAAAAACCTGCTCCGATTACTGCAACTTTGCCTGATCTGGCCATTTAGATTTCAGATCCTTTCAAATGAAAATTAAGGTAAATATCTATTTCTTCAGTTCAAATTCTAGTCAAATACCAAAACTTGGGGCTAAGAGGGCACAACTATCGAAAGAATTAAAAGGAAAACAGAAAAACTGCCTAAAACCAAAACGTCCACCCATTTAGTTCTTACATACAGCCAACCTAAAGTGAATCTAGGAAGTGACGCACGTAACACTGCTGCTACTGAAACGCCTAGAGAAAAAACTAGAGCACCGACTCGAAAATTTATTTGCGTTGCTAAAACAATTCCAACCAAAGTTATAACCAATGGAATTAAAGTTGGCCATTGTCGACGAATTAATTTTTGCCAACGTCCTGATTGTTTAGGATTTTCGTTTGTTGAAACTGCGCGTAAACCTCTAGATTCAGAATTTGATTGAGGAGTAGTTGCGCTCATAAATGTAAGTTTACCTTAAATCACTTGCGAGATAGACAGCCAAGAGCATGAGACCTGCACCACTTATGAGCGCCCAGCCCACATTTATGTTCGCATTTGGCAATATCACGTCAAGTGCAATTGATGTGATCAGTTGCCCAGCAACACTTGCTAAACCAAAAAGTAAAACACCTAAAGTTCTAATTGTTGCTGCAGCTAAAAACACTACGACTGCGCCAAGAAAACCCGCAGTATAAAGCCACCATTGATTAGGCCAGGTATTCCAAGTCTTTCCAAATAAATTCATAACAAAAAGTGTGATGCAAACAGTAATCATTGACATGGGAAAGTTAATAAAAGCTGATACTTGGGAATTAGCCGCTTTGGTAACGCGACCATTTAAAGCAAACTGAACAGTTACCGCTACACCTGCCATGACTACTGCAACTATTGGAATCCATAGAATTTTTCCTTGAAAATCTGTCACAGAGAGTAAAACTGCTGCTATTCCTATAACTGCTGCGATAGATCTTTTAGGAGTTATCTTTTTTCTAGATCCTGAACTTAATCCAAATCTATCTACAACAATTCCGCTCATATTTTGTGAGGCAACTAGAACAACGGTAAATAGACCTGTTCCGATAATGCTGACTGTGCTTGAAGCCGTTGAAATATAAATTGCTCCGGCGACTCCGCCCAACAATTGCCATTTGGCAAACTTTCCTGAAACCACATCTTGAAAAAGTTTCTTACATTTTCTTCTTACTTCTGGATTTAAAAGAAAAAGTCCAGTAAAGATTGTTCCACCAATATTTGAAATTAACGCTGCCATGATTCCATCGTTTAATTCATGAGCTAACTGGCCACTAATTCCTGCTTGCAAAGTTGCGGCAACACCTGCGACAAAAGCAAGAGTTATGGAAATAGGAACGCTTGCTTTTTCAATGAGAAAAATGTCTAACCCCTGTTAAATACATTGTGATGCCAGCTTTTTGGGCCACAGCAATTACTTCGGCATCATTTTTTGAACCACCTGGATGAACAACAGCACTAATTCCAGCATTAATTAAAATTTCTAAAGCATCAGCAAATGGGAAGTAAGCATCAGATGCTGCCACACTTGATTTAGCTCTTTCAATTCCTGCTCTGTTAACTGCAAGTTGTGCGGCATCAACTCTGTTTACTTGTCCCATGCCAACACCGACCATGCCACCATTTTTTGCTAAGACAATTGCATTTGATTTAGGAGCACGTACACAGCGCCAAGCAAATTCTAAATCTGCCAATACGTCATCACTTGGTTTAGTTCCTGAAACTAATTTCCATTCATCAGGATCATCACCTTTTGCTTCAACATCATCAACTGTTTGCATTAAAACTCCACCAGAAATGGTGCGCCATTCAACTCTGTGTCCCATGTGTGGACCAGCTAATTGCAAGATTCTTAAGTTTGGTTTTGTCTTTAAAACTTCTAAAGCATCTTCGTCATAAGAAGGTGCAACGATTACTTCCGTAAATATCTCGTTAATTAAGAGTGCAGATTGCTTATCAACTTTTCGATTAGTTGCAACCACTCCCCCATAAGCAGAAACTTTGTCTGCATCTAAAGCTTTCTGGTAAGCAGTTGCTATGTCTTTACCGATTGCTATTCCGCAAGGATTTGCGTGTTTAATTATCACTACGCAAGGTTCCACATGATCAAAAACGGCTGCTCTGGCATTATCTGCGTCTACATAATTGTTGTAAGACATTTCTTTTCCTGCTAATTGTTTTGCATGCGCAATTCCTTTTTCGGAACTAATTCCTCTATAAAGCGCTGCTGATTGATGTGGATTTTCTCCGTAACGAAGAATTTCAGATCTAGTAAAGGAAGCACCTACCCAAGCAGGAGAATCTTGTTCCGGAGTTGTTTTTCTAGACATCCACCTTGCAATCAATGTGTCATAAGTTGCAGTGTGTGCAAAAGCTGCAGCTGACCATTTAATTCTTAAATCACGCGATATTCCTTGTTTCAAATTACTAATCAATTCTGTGTATTCATTTGGGGAAACAATTACTGCAACATTTTCAAAGTTTTTGGCTGCAGCTCTGATTAAGGCAGTTCCGCCTATATCAATTTGCTCAATACATTGATCAAAATCTGCTCCAGATGAAACAGTATCTCCGAATGGATAAAGATTTACTACCACTAAATCAAAAGGTTTAATTTGTAGATCGTCTAAAGATTTCTTGTGATCAGATTTTCTAGTATCTGCCAAGATTCCAGCGTGAATTAATGGGTGAAGAGTTTTAACTCTGCCATCTAAAATTTCAGTAAAATTAGTCACATCAGATACTTTTGTGACAGGAATATTTAATTCACTTATTAATTTTGCGGTAGTACCTGTAGAAACAATTTCTACTCCAGCATTATTAAGTTCTTTGGCTAACTCGGCTAAACCCTCTTTATTGGAAACACTAATAAGTGCTCTCTTGATAGTTGTTTTACTCATTTGAAGAAGGTATGCCTTTCACTGGAATTTCTAACTCAGAGCCTAGTCAGTTGAAATATCCGACCGAAAACCTCTGGCTTTACTTTCTATTCTTCTTCTGTTTCAGACATTTCTTGAGGCTGTTGTTTGACTTGGCGATTCTTTCGCCAAGCAAACACGACTCCAATTATCAGAACTTGGCCGATTAAGAACCAGGTCATATTTCTCTGAAAAATCTCTTTAGGGGAAACTCCAAAATTTAATAACAAATTACTACCCAATGATCCTGAACTAAGAAATCCAAGCAAACTCAAAGTTGCTGAAACCCCGAGAGAAACAAAGAATGAACTAACAATCCAAATTGAAATTTTGTTATTCCTGGTAGCTAAAGCCATTAAAACTCCCAGAAGAATTGGTATTACTATTAAGAATTTTGTCCAAGTTGGTAAAGCCGTAGGAATTAATCCAAACCATGGCCATGCTGGTAATTGAGAAATTGTCACGCTATTTAGCGAAATACTTGAACCTTGACCTAGTGCAACTGTGGAACTAGTAATCCAAGCCCAAGACCACAAAACAAAATTTGGTAGCCAGCCAATTCCAGAAATCACCACCGCAATAACTGCAACAATTCCACCTAATAGGGAAGATTGCACTAAAAGCATATTTTCATAATTAAGACCAATAGCAATTGCAACAATCAAGAATCCAACAGTTAACGTAACTAAAGTAAATCTAAATATCAATTTAATAATTCTCTTTATCATGTCATCTAGATCATCAAATATTAATGACCAAGTACCACCCACTGTGCCAACGGCAAATATAGACATTGATACAACCATCACAGTTGGTTTAATCATTACTTCTAACCAATTAATATTTTGAGAATTAACAAAGAGTCTTAATAGTGCGATAACACCGCAATAAGAAACAGAGGCGACTGAAACAACTAGTAGTGAAATAAGTGTTGGTCGATTCATTTCCTCGTGGAGTGCCGATCTAATTGCCCATCTAGAAGATCGATATAGGGACAAAAGTGTAAGTAGTAAGAAACCTAAGAATGGTAAAGATAAAACTGTTGAATTGATAACTATGGGAACTCCTTGCATCGCAAGGTAACCCCAAATCACAACTTTGAAAGCATCAGTAATTGAAGTAGTTCTATCTCCTGCCAATATCCAAGTTGTAAAAACAAGAATTACAGATGATCCAAATGTGATTAAAAATGTCCAAAGTGTTACTAAAAGTCCAGCAGTAACAACGCTATGGCGTTGAACTGGAGTATCGATCACAAATTTATTTTATTGCGGCGCGTAATAAAAGTGCTGTTTCACTTGGAGTTTTACCAACTTTTACTCCAGCTTTTTCTAAGGCAACTTTCTTTGCTTCAGCAGTTCCACTTGATCCTGAAACTATTGCTCCTGCATGTCCCATTGTTTTACCTTCAGGTGCGGTAAATCCTGCAACGTAAGCAACTACTGGTTTCTTGATATTGGCTTTGATGAATTCTGCAGCTTTTTCTTCTGCGTCTCCACCAATTTCGCCAATCATCACAATTGCTTTTGTATCTGGATCATTTTCAAATTCGCGTAATGCATCAATATGTGTTGTTCCAATAATTGGGTCCCCACCAATTCCAATGGCGGTGGTAAATCCAAGGTCTCTTAGTTCATACATCATTTGGTAGGTAAGAGTTCCTGATTTTGAAACCAAACCAATAGATCCTTTTGTGGTGATATCTGCAGGAATAATTCCTGCGTTACTTAATCCTGGAGAAATAATTCCTGGACAGTTTGGTCCAATAATTCTGGTCTTGCCGGATTTTTGTGCGTAAGTAAAGAAATGTGCAGTGTCATGAACTGGAATACCTTCAGTAATAACTACAACTAATGGCATTGCTGCATCTACTGCTTCAACAACTGCACCTTTGGCAAATTTTGGTGGAACGAAAACTACTGAAACATTTGCACTAGTTGCCGCTATTGCTTCTTGCACAGAGTTAAATACTGGAACATTTTGTCCCGCTACTTCTAAACTTTGTCCACCTTTGCCTGGAGTTACTCCGCCAACAATTTTAGTTCCAGACTTAATCATTCTTTCGGTATGTTTTTTACCTTCAGAACCAGTCATTCCTTGAACTATTACTTTGCTGTTCTCGTTTAATAAAATTGCCATTATTTAACACCTGCTGCTAATTGCGCTGCTCTTGCTGCAGCATCATCCATAGTGTCAACAATCTCAACGTTATCTGGTTTTGCTTCTCTTAAAATTCTTAATCCTTCTTGTGCATTATTGCCATCAAGACGAACCACAATTGGTCTTTGTACATAGTTTGATCCTGATTTCAAAATTTCAATTGCTTGCACAATTCCATTTGCAACAGCATCACAAGCTGTAATGCCACCAAAAACATTCACAAATACTGACTTAACTGAAGGATCAGACAGAATAATTCCTAAACCATCAGCCATTACTTGAGCAGATGCTCCTCCACCAATATCTAGAAAGTTTGCAGGCTTTACTCCACCAAATTTTTCACCGGCATATGCCACAACATCAAGGGTGCTCATAACTAGTCCTGCACCATTTCCAATGATGCCCACACTTCCTTCAAGTTTTACGTAGTTTAAATCTTTTGCTTTAGCTGCTGTTTCTAGTGGATCAACGTT
>JBJOOK010000017.1:0-9779 GCA_046051325.1 Actinomycetota bacterium
ATTGATTTAGCAAAACCAGATGGATCTAGACAATTACTTGTCCCAAATATTAAATATGCAGATGTTTTGGATTTTGCACAATTCTGGTCAACCTACGACGACTTAGTTAAAAGAGCAAGAGCTGGAAAACTAACTGTTGAAGATTTTCAAGGCACAACAATAAGTGTTACAAATCCAGGAACAATTGGAACTCAACATTCAGTTCCTCGTTTAATGGAAGGCCAAGGTGCCATCATCGGTGTTGGTGCTCTTGATTTTCCAACCGAATGGCAAGGCGCTGCACCTGAGACTTTAGCCAGACAAGCCATCAGCAGAGTTATAACTTTGACATCAACTTATGATCACCGAATTATTCAAGGTGCTCAAAGTGGTGAATTCTTAAAGAGAATAAGTGATTTGTTACTTGGTAAAAATAATTTCTATGAAGATATTTTTGCTTCCCTTGAAGTTCCTTACAAGCCTTATGTTTGGGCAGTTGATATTGCAACTACTCATGATGAAGACATCAATAAGGTTGCTCGAGTTCAAGAATTAATTCATTATTACCGCGTGCGCGGTCATTTAATTTCTGATACAAATCCATTGGAATACGCCCAAAGAACTCATCCCGATTTAAGAATGGCAAGTCATGGATTAAGTGTGTGGGACTTAGAACGAGAATTTGCTACAGGTGGTTTTGGTGGAGTTCCATTTATGAAACTTCGAGATATTTTGAATCGTTTGCAAGATTCTTACACCAGAAGTATTGGTGTGGAATATATGCATATTCAAGAACCTGAAGAACGTAAATGGATTCAAGAAAGAATTGAAAAACCTCACGAAAGAATGGATAGACAAGAACAATTACGAATTCTTAGACGTTTAAATGCAGCTGAAGCGTTTGAAAAATTCTTGCACACTAAATATGTCGGTCAAAAGAGATTTTCACTTGAAGGCAGTGAATCTGCAATTGTTTCTCTGGATTCAATTCTGGTTGAAGCCGCTAATGACAATCTCTTAGAAGTAGACATCGCAATGCCTCATCGTGGTCGACTAAATGTATTAGCAAATATTGCCGGTAAATCTTATGAAAGAATTTTCCGCGAATTTGAAGATGTTGGTGCGGCCGGTTTTGTTCAAGGTTCAGGAGATGTTAAGTACCACTTAGGAACTTATGGAAAATTCACATCTGAAGAAGGAAATAGTGTTCCAGTTTATTTAGCAGCAAACCCTTCTCATCTTGAAGCAGTTGATCCTGTACTTGAAGGAATCGTAAGAGCAAAACAAGACAAATTAGGTAAAGGTCATGATCATCCGATTTTGCCAGTTTTGATGCACGGAGATGCTTCTTTTGCAGGTCAAGGTGTAGTGCTTGAAACTTTAAATCTTTCTAAATTACGAGGTTACAAAACAGGTGGAACAATTCATTTAATTGTAAACAACCAAGTTGGATTCACAACTGCTCCTGCTGATGCAAGAAGTTCAACATATGCAAGTGATATGGCAAAAACAATTCAAGCACCAATTTTTCACGTAAATGGTGATGATCCAGAATCTGTTTCACTAGTTTCAAGACTTGCCTATCAATACAGAAAAGAATTCAAAAAAGACGTAATTATCGACATGATTACTTATCGTCGTCGTGGTCATAACGAAGCTGATGATCCTTCATTAACTCAACCATTGATGTATCAAGTAATTGACGAGAAGCGAAGTGTGAGAAAACTTTACACAGAATCATTAATTGGACGAGGTGATATCACTGTTGAAGAAGCCGAGAATGCTCTGATTGATTACCAAAATCAATTAGAAAGAGTATTGGCTGAAACAAAAGGTGATTTGAAGAAAGTTGATCCAATTCCAGTTGATAACAGACCATCATTTCCAGCCGAAATTGAAACAAAAATTTCTCGTGAATTGATTGATCGAATTGCGCAAACTCAAGTTAATTTGCGAGAAGGTTTTACTCCTCACCCAAGACTTTGGCCACAATTAGAACGTCGCGCCCAAATGATTAAAGATGACACCATCGATTGGGCAATGGGGGAAGCATTAGCTGTTGGTTCCCTACTTTCAGAAGGTCACTGGGTTCGAATTGCGGGACAAGATGCCAGACGCGGAACATTTGGTCAGAGACACGGCGTAATTGTTGACTACAAAACAGGTAAAGGTTATAAACCACTAAAGCAAGTTGCAAAAGAAGGTACAAGATTATTTGTCATCGATTCAGCTTTAACTGAATTTGCTGGAATGGGTTTTGAATACGGTTACTCTGTTGCAAGTCCTGAATCACTTGTTATGTGGGAAGGTCAATTCGGAGATTTTGCTAATGGTGCACAAACAATAATTGATGAATTTATTTCATCTGGAGAACAGAAATGGCAACAAGAATCCGGTTTAGTTTTGCTATTGCCACATGGAATGGAAGGACAAGGTCCAGATCACTCATCAGGACGAATTGAGAGATTCTTAAGTTTGGCTGCACAAGACAACATGACTATTGCCCAGCCTTCAACTTCGGCTTCATATTTTCATTTGCTTCGTTGGCAAGTGTTAAATCCACACAACAAACCACTAATTGTCTTTACTCCTAAATCAATGCTAAGAGCAAAACCAGCTACTAGTGCAACTAAAGAATTTACTGATGGCAAATTCAATCCTGCTATAGAAGATGTAAAGTCTGATAAATCAAAAGTTAATAAAATCATCTTGTGTACCGGAAAAATTAGCCATGAAATTGCAGCTGCGAGAGATGCTGCAAATCTAGAAAATATAGCGATTATCAGACTTGAAAGACTTTATCCACTTCCTATAAAAGAAATTAAATCAATTTTGTCTGGCTACTCAAATGATGCAAAAATTATTTGGGCACAAGATGAACCTGCCAATCAAGGCGCCTATCCATTTGTTATGACTGAACTTGCGCCTCAATTAGGTCGCGTAATCACAAGAGCTTCTCGACCAGCTTCTAGTGCTCCTGCTGTTGGTTCTCACACCAAGCACGATCAAGAACAATCAGATTTAATTAAATCTGTAATCGAATAATCCCCTCAAAGTCAAATAGTTATTAAGCCTATGAAAGGCTGTGGTCATGAAATCTTTTGCTAGCGATAACTACGCACCAGTTCATCCATTAGTTATAAAGCAAATTTCAGATACTAATTCAGATCACGTAAAAGCATATGGTGCAGATGAAGTTACTCTTGAAGCAATTGAACTAATCAGAAAAACACTTCAAGACTCAAAATGTGAAGTTAATTTTGTGTTTAATGGCACAGGTGCAAATGTCACCGGTTTACAAACAGTTATGGATTCATGGAATTCAGTAATTTGTGCAAGTACTGCTCACATAAATGTAGATGAAGGTGGAGCACCCGAAAGACTATTAGGAATTAAATTATTAGATATCCCAACTAAAGATGGAAAATTGACTCCTGAATTAATTGCCCCACTTTGGGTTCGCATGGGAGATCCTCACACTTCACAACCTAACGTTGTTTCAATTACGCAATCTACTGAAATGGGAACTGTTTACACACCTAGTGAAATAAAAGCTTTGGCTGATATTGCTCATAAAAACAATTCATATCTACATATGGATGGTGCAAGAATTAGTAATGCTGCTGCAAGTCTTGGAGTTTCTTTTGCAGACTTAACCAGCAAGGCTGGCGTTGATATTTTTTCTTTTGGTGGAACAAAAAATGGCTTAATGGGTGCCGAAGCCGTGGTGTTATTTAAACCAGAACTGGCGCAAAAATATCCCTGGATTAGAAAATCTTCAATGCAATTAGCCAGTAAGCACAGATACTTATCTGCTCAATTTATTGCATTACTAACAAATGATCTCTGGAAGCAAAATGCTTCAAATGCTAACGAAATGGCAAAGCTACTTCGATCTAAAATTGAGAATAATCCAAAAGTAAAAATGACTCAATTAACTCAAAGCAACGCTGTATTTGCCATTCTTGATCCACAACACACCATTGAATTACAAAAGAAACATAATTTCTATGTCTGGAACGACAACACGGGTGAAGTAAGACTTATGTGTTCATGGGATACCACAACAGAAGATGTTGAAAAATTTGCAGCTGATATCAACTCAGTTTGTAAATAAGGGCCAATACTTAAATAACACAATTCCTTTTATCAATTCTTTAGGTACTTCTCCAAAAAGTCTTGAATCATCACTAAATTCAGAATTATCACCTTGTAGCCAGTAACCGTTATTGGTGATGGTGATTACTCTTTTGATGATCAATAAGTCTTCTTGATCTGGACGCTGCGCGATGACAACGTTGTTTCGTTTTACTTTCCGAGACTTTCTAATTAAGACCAAATCTCCCGAGTGATAAGCAGGCGCCATCGAGTCACCTTGCACCCTTGCCACCATCAGCCCGAAGTTACCCACCATCTCATTGTGCTAAAGAGTTACTTTCAAGGTAATCTCAGGAATAACAATCCGAAGGAGTAAACAATGAGTTTATGGTCACCTAAGACAACAGTCTTTGCTCACTGCGATTTACCTTGTGGTGTTTATGACCCAGCCCAAGCAAAAATTGAAGCTGAGTCTGTCAAAGCATGCATGGTTAAATACAACGATTCAAAAGATGCTGACTTCAAAAGTCGCGCCGTAGCAATCAAAGAACAAAGATCACACCTGGTCAAAGAGCATCTATGGGTTTTGTGGACCGACTATTTCAAACCAGCACATTTTGAAAAGTATCCACAACTTCATGTTCTGTTCAATGAAGCGACAAAACTTGCCGGAGCTGCCGGAACAAAGGGTACAAATGATGTTGCCGTAGCAGATAATTTGTTAGGCAAGATTAAAGAAATTGACACAATTTTTTGGGAAACTAAAAAAGCGTAAGTTATTTTTCTCTAGAACGTCAGAAAGCCCCGGGTATACCGGGGCTTTCTTTTTTTCCTAGGGAGGAAGACTTACTTACGCTTTTCCAACCCAAGAATTAGGTAACCAAACAACATAAACATCAGTCCAACACCAGCAACAAATGCTGCTAAGCCAAATGAAACTACTGATGTAAATAGTGATGCTCTTAAGAATGATCCATTCATCGCAACATCTCTTAGTGGATCTTCGCGATCAAGTTGAGCATAAGTTTTTCCACCAGTTGCTTTTAATGCATGGGTAGAGATCATTGATGCTTCTTGATATGCAGTAAATGGACCAGCTACTGCTTTTCCTGAATATCTTGGTGAATCTTCAGAGACTGAAATATTTTCTGCTGATAATTTTTGTTGCACCAGTGTGTAAGTGGTAGCACCAGATATTACAAACACTGCGCCCAACGAAATCCCGATGATTGCGATGATTTTTTGAATTTGTACTTTGTTCATGATTACCCTCCCAGGTTAGCTTCGACTTTTGATCTAGGCCATTGATCGAACACTTATGACGCTACGCTCATAAATTTTTTAATCAATAGATAATGGGGTTCGTAACCTGTCTATTAAGTCACAAGAATTTTTTACGATTTACGGGCAACAAGCCTAGAATTATTCCAATTAAGCCAGTTAATCCAATTAACAAACCTAAGCCTTGCGTAATTAATTTTTCATTTTGCAGTAATGGCCAAGCAATTATTAAAGCGAACATCTGTATCAATAGAAATGGCGTATATGAAGCTCTTTTGTGCTTTCTGAAGTTAATTCCAACAATCAAAATCGAGAAAATAAGTAATAAGTAAAGCAAATTTTCAGCTACAAATGTGTCGACTCTTTCAATTTCTCCTGTTACCAATGCCCCAACAAATGCAATTAATGTATAGACCAGAAGCGAAATTCCTTGAAATATACTTATAAAATAACAAATTGAAATCGATTTACTAATTAACTGCTTCATAGAATTTAACGATGATGTGGAATGTGGTCTAAGTGCATTCCAAAAGGCAATTCCAAACGATTACTTTTCATCAATTCATCATCGCCCAACAATTCACGAGTTGAGCCATCTGCCACAATTTTGCCATCATTTAATATGGCAGCTCGAGGACATATCTCTAACGCATAAGGTAAATCATGGGTAACCATAAATATCGTTACATCAAGGCTTAAGAGAATTTCTGCTAGTTCGCGTCTGCTGGCTGGATCTAGATTGCTACTTGGTTCATCCAACACCAAAATATCTGGTTTCATCGCAAGAACTGTGGCAACTGCAACTCTTCTTCTTTGACCAAAAGATAAATGATGAGGTGGTCTATCTGCAAAATCTCTCATTTTAACTTGATCAAGTGCAAAATTTACTCGTTCTTCTAATTCAGTACCCGTGATACCAATATTGGCAGGGCCAAACGCAACATCATCTCGAACTGTTGTCATAAACAATTGATCATCAGGATCTTGAAAAACTAAACCAACTCTTTTTCTTACTTCAAATAAGTTATTTTTTTCAACATTTATACCTGCAACTTTAACTTCACCATCATCTGAAAGTAAAATTCCATTTAAGTGCATTACTAAAGTAGTTTTACCAGCCCCGTTAGGTCCAAGAAGCGCAACTCTTTCGCCTCTTTTTATTTCTATATTTACATTATTTAAAGCTTGTCTTCCATCAGGATAGGAAAAAGATAAACTCTTTATTTCTAATGCATTTGTCATTTAAGAAATACACTCCAAATTAAAATCACAGCAACAGCAACTAAAGGTAATAATGTTCCATTTATGTAATCTTGTCTACTTGAAATTTGTCTAGTAGTTAAAGGTAACTGGCCCGTGTATCCTCTCGAGAGCATTGCCATGTGAACTCTTTCTCCGCGCTCATAAGATCTAATGAAAAGTGCTCCTCCAGATCTTGCCAAGACTCCCCATTGCTTAGGACCCTTGGCTTCAAAACATCTTGATTCCCGAGCAATTGCCATTCTTCTTAATTCTTCGGTTACAACAACTGTGTATCTGATCATGAAAGACATAATTTGAACTAACAATTTGGGGAATTTCAATTTTTCAAGTCCAACTAACAATTCTCTTTGCGGAGTTGTTGAGGAAAGAATTAATGACATCATCACTCCAATTGTTGCTTTTATTAAAATATTCCACCCAGCCCACAAACCAGGCTCAGAGAGTTTAAGACCAAAGAAATCAATTCTTGGATCTGTACCAAAAATAGGCAAGAAAAAAGCAAATAAAACAAAAGGAATTTCAATTATTAGTCTTTTTCTGATTAAACCAAGAGGTATTTTATTCCATATAAGTAAGCCAATCACAATCAACGCGTAACTCAGATGTGCTTGGAAAAAGTGTCCTGGTGTTAGAACTACTACCAATACAAATGAGAAAACAGAAGCAATTTTTATGTGCGATGGAAGTTCGTGAAACCAGTTATGTCGATGCCCATAAATACCATCAGCGACATGGTTTTGCATTTAACCCACTATAAGTATCTAAATTACTTTTTTTTAAGAAAAGTAAACAAACCAAAAGATATTGCTGCCGTTAGCAATACTCCAAGAATACCTGCGATTGCTACAGAAATTCTTTCATTCTCTAGTCCAACAAAAGCATAATCTGCAAACGGGGAAGTGGCTAAAGCACTATCTTTTGCCGTATTCAAAAATCCAACTTGCTCAGCAACAAATTCAAGGCCATCTGGGTGACCGCTGGCATAAAAACTAACTATGGCTGCTACAAATATTGAAGTTACTAAACCGATTTGCACAATTTTTTTGGTTGACATTTCTTCTCCTATTTCACTAACGATACTTTTGAATTTGTAGCGCCGTAAACTAAATCTTTTCTCACTGACAAGACCGCTGAAATAGTAAGCACGGTGATAATGGCTTCACCTATGCCGATAACAGAATGAACTCCAACCATGGCTATCAAAACTTTATTTAAAGTAATTGCTGCTGTACCACCAAGTGCAAATTGAATTGTAAATCCGATCGCAGCAATAGGTACACTTAAATAAGCTGCAATGGTCGTGGCTGACAAAAATCCAATCCGATTTTTTGGAAATATTTTTTGAAAAAATCTAAAGATGTACCAAGCTGCCATTGTGGGAAGAATTGCCATGATGAAAACGTTTAACCCGATTGCAGTTAATCCGCCATCTGCAAAAACTAGTGCTTGCACAATTAGAACAACAGTGACTGCGAGCACGCCTGCCCATGGCCCAATCAAAATTGCAGCTAATGCTCCACCAATTAAATGTCCACTTGTTCCTGCTGCAACGGGAAAATTGATCATTTGCATAGCAAAAATGAAAACAGCTGCTAATCCAGCAAGCGGTGCAACTTTTTCATCTAACTGATTCTTAGCACCCCTCAATGCTAAATACACAAAAACGGCTGAGATTGCTAAAAATAGAACTGAAACTGGTGCGCTGATGAAGCCATCTGGAATGTGCAGTTGCGGGATTTTCACTTAACTCCTTTGGGGCGATACTGACTATCTTATGCTATTGCAAAACCTTTGCAATAAGGATGGCCGCCCGAATTGTTCAAAATGTGACCAAAGTGACACCTGTTTTCAGAAATTTATTCAATTTAAGGTTGTGCAAACCATCACAACGTGTCACCCTTGTAGTGGGGAAACTAATTGGAGGTATTGAGCATGGACTGGCGCCATAAATCAGCTTGTCGCGATGAAGATCCTGAGTTATTTTTCCCTATAGGTAACACTGGACCTGCCGTTTTTCAGATAGAAGCAGCCAAAAAGGTCTGCAAAACCTGCACCGTGGTTGAACCATGCTTGCAATGGGCTCTGGAGACAGGTCAAGATTCAGGCGTTTGGGGTGGACTAAGCGAAGACGAACGTCGCGCTTTGGGACACACTGCCCCAGCAGCTTCAATCAATTTCTACTAAACCTTAAAAGTTTAGTAATTCTTCCTTAAAACTATCGGGGCAACTATTTCTGCCTTCACCCCAGTTGGTGAATTAGCAGAAATAGTTAAACCACCACCGAGTTCATCAACAATTAAAGTTCTCACAATTTGTAACCCTAATTGATCTGTTGCAAACACATCTTTTCCTTTTTCAATGCCAGGTCCACCATCTGTAATAGTGATGCGGATTTGCCCACCACTTTTTGTGGCATTAATTTGCACAGGCTCATTAGTAGGGCGACCATGTTCAATAGCGTTTTGCAGAATTTCTACTACCGCCATGGCAATAGGTGTTGCAATTTCTGCTGGCAACTCTCCAAATTCACCTTGTCGTTCAATACTTATTGGTTTTTCATTTTCAATAGTTGATGATGCGTCAGTCACAAGAGCAATCACTTGATTAATTACTTCATCAAAAGGAATAACTTCACCAGGTGATTTAGATAACGCTTCATGAACTACTGCAATTGCACTAACTCTTCTTTGCGCTTCAGCTAAAGAATCTCTGGTTTCATCACTCTTTGCTCTTCTTGCTTGTAATCGTAGAAGTGCTGCTACCGTCTGTAAATTATTTTTTACTCGATGATGAACTTCGCGAATCGTTGCATCTTTAGTCAATAATGCTTTTTCTTTTCTTCTTAAGTCTGCTACGTCTCTAACTAAAACAAGAGCGCCTATTCTTTCTTCATTTTTTAGTAGTGGAACTCCACGTAGTGTTACAACTGAAGTTGAGTTATCTAATTCAACTTCCCCACTTGCTCTGCCTGCTGCAACTAACATAATTGCTTCATCAACAGGACCAGGTGTTTTTTGTAGTTTTGCAACTACTTTTGCTAAATCTTGATTAATTAAATCTGCTGCCAAACCTAATCTTCTAAATGCTGATGCAGCATTTGGACTTACGTATTCCACTTCTCCTTGTTTACTTAAACGAATTAAACCGTCTCCCACTCG
>JBJOOK010000018.1:0-10557 GCA_046051325.1 Actinomycetota bacterium
GGAATTTGCCCAACCTGCGGCACCAAGGTGACCCGCATCCTCGGCAAAGCCTAAAGACAGCAGACGTCTTCATTGCCCTTGGTTTAAGAAATTAAACCGAGGGCAATTTGCTTTTCTAAGCTGCTTCCCATCGACATCCACATTGTGGATTTGGTTGAAGTTTACGAAAAATTATAGTTGGACCATTGGCATCAAGATCGCAAACAACATTTAACAAACTTGGACCGCTGTTGGCTAATTCTCCACTGAGAAATGAAACACAATTAGTAACTAACAATGACGATGCCAAAGTGGTTAATGAAGGATTCTTATCAATTTCTCGTGCTTTCTTTTTTCTCTTCTCTAAGGGAAAAATAAACAAATTCTTTTTGAGAGAATTAAGTTGCAAACAGTTCTGGCAGGTTTGAATTCCAGGAATTACAAATGGTCCAACATTTACCTGCTCTCCAGTTTTACCAATGAAAACGTGAGGCACACGATTAATCATCAACTCATTAATTTCAAATGACTCTGTATCTTCGCAAATAATTACTAAATCAGGTTGACGTTCTTGATTGGGTTTTTCAGCTCTTGCTCCCATTGCTAAAAGGGATTCTCTTAAGCTTTGACCAAGAGAAGTTCCGATCTCTCGTGCTCGTGGACCTAAAATATTTATATCACCCAAAGTAACTGTTGCCTGTCTTTTTGTTAATGAATCAAAAACTATTCTTCCTACTCCTGCGGCAGCTAAGAGTTGCCCAATTTGAAAGGCAAAAGTATTAATTCCAATAATTTGGACATAACTTTTATGTAATCTCTCTGATTGCTCATATAGATGTGATTGATTTATAAGGACCCGATGTTCTATCAGAAACCTAAGCGCAATATTTATATCCTCATGAATTCTTTCATCAATATTTAGATTCAGCAGTATCTCAGAAATATTTACAATTCCTGTGCAGCTACTCAATATCAATTTCATATCTGAGGGAAGATCTGAAATTGTGTTACTGGTTCCATCTGGATTTCTGACTTGCAAAGTAGTCTTATCGCGCCATAAAACATCGATTTCTGGATTTAAAATTAGCCTCAATTTACTCCTTAAAATTTGCCTTTAAGGATTAGAACATATTTTGAACAGCTGGATAAAAGTTATCCACAGATTGAGATTTAAGGCTTTAAATCAATTAATTTAAGGTCTTCTGGTTTAACTGCAGCCAAAACTGTAGAAATATCTTCAAAGTATTTTGCACATTTTTCTACTCCAACACCTGGAATTAGAATGCAATCTTCTTCAGACTTAGCACCATAAAGTGCATCAACAAATGCTTCAAGGGAAGCATCACTTAGCACTAGAAATTCGGGGATTCCTTCAGCGATAGCTTGCTCTGATCTCCAGATTAAAGCGGAATTTAGGTATTCAATTGGTGTAGTACTTGGACAGCTTTTGCATCTTTGCAAAATTAACTCAGTTCCACTAACTAATGCTTTATCACAAATTGAACAACGCATGAGTTCTTTTTTGTAATTTTGTCTTTCCTTAGATGGAGCAAATTCTGTTTCATCATTTGCTTTGGTGGTTGAGTCCAAATCCAATTTGGTTAAGAACCTAGATTTAATTCTGTCTCTGCCACCACTGTCTCTACTTCTAGACCAAGTTATAAATAGTTTCTCTTTAGCTCTAGTTACCGCTACGTAAAAAAGTCGAAGTTCCTCAGCTATTTCTTCATCAGAGTCTGCTTGCACATAAGGCAAGAAACCCTCACTTGCTCCCATGACGAATACGTTGTTCCATTCCAAACCTTTGGTGGCATGAATTGTTGCCAAAGTAATTCTTGGTTCAAGCCTGTTCTTAATGCTGTATCTCTCCCCTGTTTGAAGCCAATAATCAACTCCACGATCTTCAAGGGCTGCCGCTACTAATTCCAGTTGCGAATTGATTCGTGCCAGAACCACAATCTCTGTTTCTTTTTGTCCACCCTGGAGTAAATCGACGATGCTTTGAGCAATCCAATCTGCTTCAGCAGAATCATTTACAAAAGGTAATACCTCAACTTTTGTGCCTGCATCTTTTGTCGCCATGAGAGATCCAACGCTGGCAGTTGAGGAAGGCATTTGAGCTAGGAGTTTGTTTGCGTAATCAATAATTTCTGGCTTTGAACGATAGTTTCTGTTTAAGCGAAAAACCGAAGCATCTTCATATTTCTTCGTGAAATTCTCTAATGGTTTACTTGATGCCCCGGCAAACGTGTAAATTGTCTGAGCAGAATCTCCTACTACGCAGATATTTCGATTATCTCCTAGCCACAATTCCAACAATCGTTGCTGCAGTGGGTTAACGTCTTGATATTCATCAACTGTTAGCCACTGATAATCTTGGTGAACTTCGTCTGCTAAATCTTCGCTATCTTCTAAAACGGCAACGAGTAGAAGTAATACGTCTTCAAAATCAATTAAATTATTTTTATGGGTGAAATCAATGTAGGCCTGATAAGCAGTTGCATGATCTGGGTTGCTAATTGAATCTGGATCAAGTCTATTAGTTTTAGCACTTTCAATTACGGAGATGTATTCTCTGATTGAACTTTTTGAGCTACCTAAACTTGTTTTCTCTAAGGCAGCAGCCAAGACTTTAAATTTATTTTCTATTACTTTGGGGATTTCCCCACCGATTGCTTTAGGCCAGAAATATTTTAATTGTCGAAGCGCTGCTGAATGAAAAGTCCTGGTAGCAACATTTCTAATTCCTAATGCTGAAAGTCGAAGTGACATTTCGTCAGCTGCGCGAGTGGTAAAAGTTACAGCTAATACTTTTTGTGGATCATAAATTTTCTGATTACAACCATGAGCGATGCGATGAGTTATTGCTCTAGTCTTTCCACTGCCTGCACCGGCATAAATTACAACTGGGCCTTCTAATGCTTCAACGACAGCACGTTGGGCAACATCTAGAGAATCAAGTGTTTGGCGTTGGCCAGGCATTTATAAACCTAGCTTCTCTTTCACCTGTCCCAAGGAAGGATTTGTTACCGCACTGCCATCTTCATAAACAACTGTAGGAACTGTTCTATTGCCGCCGTTAACTTTTTCAACAAGAGCAGCAGCTTCTGCGTCATGTTCAATATCAATTTCGGTATAAGTAATACCTTCGCGACCTAATTGCGCTTTTAATCTTTGGCAATAACCACACCATTGAGTTGAATACATTGTTAATTGAGCCATGTTTTAATCCTCTCACGAAAGCATTTTGAGCACAAAATTGAGCGCCTTCTAGCCTGAAATGCTCTCGAGTAATACTTCGGGTGCAAGTAGCTCTTTTGGTCTAGCGATTTCCATACTTGGGACATAAACAAAAGCAGCAGTTATTTTATCTATTGCTGTACCAGTCATTTTCCACCAAGCAAATCGATACCAAGCAAGTTGCAGATCGTCAGATTTTCCAACAACTCCAGTTTTCCAATCAATTAATTCAATTCCATTTTCAGTTTCAAAAACAGCATCGATTCTTCCTCTTAAGGATCTTCCTCCAATTGAAATATCAAAAGGCCATTCCAAAGCTAATGGTTTCTGGTTGGCCCAAGCAGAATTCAAAAATGCATTCTTCATGGTCTCCAGTTGATCATCTGATATCAATTTCTCATCAGCTGCTCCTGGTAAATCAAGAGAATCAAGAAGTGCAGGCATTGCAAAATGTTTCTCAATCCAAAAATGAAATTGGGTTCCCCTACGCGCTTGATCAATTGGCTTTGAGGGCATTGGACGAACTAGTTGCTTAGCGAATTCCGTTGGATCTCGCATCAATTTAATTGTTTTTGTTACGTTGAGAGTATCTGGAATTGCCACACTTTTTTTAACTAGTTTTTCACTTGTGAGCTCAGTAATAAGTGACTCGATATCCTTATCCCAATTTTCAAGGAGTGTTTTTTGCATTTGAGATAAAGCAGATTCATCGACTTCTGTTTGACTTTCAATGTAATTAGCAAAGTCTAATCTTCTATTTCTTGCGACCTGATCTCTTTGTGGAGGCCAAATTGTTGGCATCATCTCATCCAAAGTTGGGTTTTCTTCATGAGTGTTTTCTGTCCACTCAACAATTTGTCCATGGCCTTGTTCAACAATTTCTTTTAATTGCAATAAGTAAGGAGATGGTCCTCGAACCTTCTTTTGTGTTGGACCCCACCAATGACTAGATACAAACAATTCGTTTTCAGCTCTAGTCAAAGCCACATACATTAATCTTCTTTCTTCTAATTCAGCATGGGCTTTGCATTGATCAGTGTAGGCATCAAATTCTTTTGTTTCGGTTTGAAATCCACTGGGTAATGAACTTGCATCTGCTCTTAATTCATAAGGAATTAATTCTGGCTTTTTGTACCACATTGAGGATCTATTGTTAGGAAATACATTTTCACAAACCGCTGGAATAAACACAATGGGAAATTCCAAACCTTTTGCCCCGTGAATTGTCATTAATGAAACTGCGTTTTTCATAGCAGTTGGAGCAAATTCAATAGTGCTTTCTAATTCATCAGCCTCATTAAGCCAAGCTAAAAACTCTCGAACCACGCCATGAGGAGAACCTTGATCAAACGATTCGGCTAAATCTTGCAAACTCATTAAAGCTTCATATCGACTTTCTGTCATTAATTGATCACTTGCCATAATTTCAATGAGTAAGCCGGTTTGATTAATAATTCGATAAATAATGTCACTAAGTGGCTCGGTAATATGTTTTCTTAAGATTTCTAATTCAATCCTTAATTTATTAAACTTCTCTTTAACCCCTATCCCATAGCCACTATTTCCTGGACTATTCAAAGCATCAGCCAAAACTGCTAATTCTGCTACATCTGTTCCATCAACAGATTGCAATAAACTTTGTTCAAATGTTTTGTTCTCTTTATTGAATTTATGATCTTTCACTAATTCGTTTGCTCTTAGAGACAAAAGTGCAAGATCCTTTGGATCTATTTCAAATCTTGGTCCAGCCAATATTCGTACCAAAGATGGATTATGTGTTGGGTCATCTAGGAGTCTTAGGTAAGAAAGTACTTCACTTACTTCAGGAACATCAATCAAATCTCTCTTGCCTGAAAAAGTTGCTGGAATTCCTTTTGAAATTAACAAGTCATAAATAGCTAAGAGTTCTTTGCCGTTTCTACTCAACACCGCAATTTGCTCAGGTTTAACTTCTCGATCCACAACAAGACTCTTAATGCGATTGGTAATATCTTCAATTTCGTCATTCCAAGTTAAATGAAGTCCAATATTTACTTCACTATTTGTAGCCTTACCTGCAACTAGTGAGTCAATAGCAAAATGTATATCTCTTAAGTCTTTTGAAACTTGATTTGCGTGATTTAGAATTTTTTGACCACTTCGAAAATTTGCAGTTAGTGGGTATTTTTGTGCAGGATTACCGTCTTCTTGTGGAAAATGGTGAGGGAAACTGTCAATATTTGAAACAGATGCTCCACGCCAGCCATAAATTGCCTGCAGTGGATCTCCCACAGCGGTAACTGGATGAGCTTGACCAAATATTTCAGAAAGTAACAATCTTTGGATAACTGAAGTGTCTTGATATTCGTCAAGCAAAACAGCTTTGTATTGATTTCGTAATTGATCAACAACTTCTGGATGGCTTTTCACTAACTGCAAGGCAAATCTCATCTGATCGGCAAAATCAACAATTCCTTCATCTCTTTTTAATTCACGAAATTCATTGACTAAATTAGCGAGTTCGACTCTAGCTAAAGTTACTACTTCTAAATCACGCATCTCTTTTCTCGATCTAGTAGTTGCAATTTGTGCAAGTAATTTATCTGAGAATTTTGATATTGAATCAATCTTAAGATCGTGCTCGGCCATTTGATTATCAAGAATTAACAATTGTTTTGCTATATATCGAGGAGATTTTTCCAAATTCTTCAAACTAGATTGGGTTTGCAATACCGTTTTGAATGCCAGTGTTGCACGTGTAGTTTCATTAATTGGTTTTAAGTCTGATTCAACCCCAATCAATAAACCATGATCATTAAGAATCTGTAGGGCAAATGCGTGGTAAGTGCCAATATTTGGTTCAGTTATTTCAAATGAATTTTGAAATTTTTCACTACTACCTATGGTTTCTCTAACTCGTGTTCTTAGTTCTTGAGCAGCCTTGTTAGTAAATGTTAAACCTAGTATTTCCTCAGGTTCAATTTTTGCCTCTTCGATTAACCATAAAACTCGTTCAGCCATAACACTAGTTTTTCCAGTTCCGGCACCTGCGATAACTAAAGCTGGTTCAAGGGGTGCAGTTATTGCTTTTATTTGTTCAGGAGTTAAATTCATTTTTGTTTCAGATTTCATTCGACAACCGCCTTACCTTCAGGTTGGGCAGGACACATTCGAATAAATTGACAATTCCTACAAAGGGGTGAAACTTTGGCACTGAAATCTTCTGTTTTGATCTTTCTAAAGGAATCTTTTAGAATTTCTAAAATACCATTATTTTCAATATCTTTTGTTTCTAATTCTTTTAATCCGTTTTTTTGCATATGTTTCAAATAAACCAAACTGGCACTGGCATCAGTTGATTCTGGGTCGACATCAATATTTAAAGCATTACGAGAAACAGCTAGTCGATACACACCTAATTGTGGATCTTCATTTGCTTGTTCTTTAGTTAATGTCACATTTGAGTTCTTAAAATCAATAATGTGTAATTGTTTTGGATCTTCAATTTCAGATTCTAATCTGTCGATATAGCCACTTATTTTTACACTGTCTGTTGGATTTTGTTCATCAACCAAAACATTAAGTGAGAAATGTACTTCAGATCCAACTACTGTTCTTGAGGTTCTTTTGAGATGCCAGGAAAGTAAATTCATGACAACTTCTAAAGTCTCGTTATAAAAACGATTTGCTAGCCAGGGAGCATCAAAAGATAACTGAGGCCAGATTTGATCGAGTTTTTCTTTCAGCGCTTCAAAGTTTGGATCAATCTCACCATTGCTTAACCCTTGAGCTAGAGCATGAACAATAGAACCAATACTTGCCGCATTTTGACGAGGAATATTGGCGCCAGCTTTTTTCTCCAAAAACCATTTCAAACCACAATCTCTTAAGGTGGCCAACCCAGATCCAGAAAGTGAAACTGGCTGATCATCTAGAGCTAATTTGATTTCACTTGCACTGGGTTTAAATGTTGCCCACCAGTTTTGTGGATCAGCTGCTTGGCTTATATCTCTTCCAAAAGCATCTTTTGTGTTTGCTAATTTATGTAATCTCTTTGCTAGTGCTTTCTTAAAGTCATCATCGGCATCTTGGCTTTGGCCGGCTTTTCTAATTTCAGCAACAAGTGCATTTAAAGAAAGTGCTTTAACGGGAAATCCTGAAACATGATTAATTTGAGTTCCACCCAGTTTTGTTAATAAAACAGAAGGTTCTCCTTCGTCTGAAAATTCACTTTTAATCGCACTTACCAAGAGTTTTTGACTACTTCTTGATTTAGCTACCTCAAAAAGCCTTATATCTTCAGCAATAATTTCACTTCTACTCGGAGATCGCACGACTGTTTCAAAACCCAATCTTTCAACTTCAAGTAGGTTATTGCGCAATCTTGCCGATGGCCAAATATCTGACTGCACATCAGGAATGATTACAAATCTTGCTTCTAATCCTTTTGATCTGTGCGCTGTGACAATTTGCACCCGGTCATCTTCAATTGGTTTTTGTGCTAAAGTTTCTGCTTGAAATGCTTGCATTCCTAAATCACTTAAAAAATTAAGCACTCCCCTGGTTCCCAAAGTACGTTCATCATCTCTAGAAGCGGCATCAAATAGAGCAAGAATTGAATCAAGATCTTTATCTGCTTTTCTACCTTCTATGCCCCCTCTTAATGCATTTGTGCGTAAGGTTTCACTCCATTTATATTCTGAATCAAGAACATCAAATATTTTTTTGTTTACTTCGCTTATTTCTGTATTCCAAATACTCCACATCACAACTTCTACTCGAGTTTTCTTCTTTATCAAATCACGGGCTGTAAATAGAATTGCTCCCAATTTTCGAACTCCTTGGGAAATTTCACTTGGGATATCCAACAAATTTTTAGGATCAATCACTGCCTTATATAAAGCTTGATCAGAAGTCAAAGGATGTTCGTTATTTTCTCTTGATCTTTTACGAAGAAGTCTGGCTGTTTCCCTCAATTCAAATGGTGAAGAATTGATTAAGGGACCTTTTAATAAATCTCGAATAACTTCACTATTACTTGGCTCGATATTTCCTAAGGCAAGTTGTCCTGAAATATTTAAACAGTCCAATATCACTCTTGCTGCGGGATCTTGCGAAAGCGGCAAATCATCTGCTTGTACAGATACTGGAATTGCAAAATTAGTTAAAGCTCGATTAATTGTTTTTATTGAATTAGAGTTTCTTACAATAATTAGGGCATCAGACCATTTAGATTCAGGGTTTTCTTGCTTAAATCTTCTTATTTCATTTGCAATATGAAAACTTTGAGAATTCGTTGATTCATAGGTATTAACTCTTATATCAATTGCTTGCACTTGTCGATGATTGGTACTTAATTCAATACTTTTACTATTGCCAAAATCTTTATCAAATCTATCAATTGCTTCATAGTCAGCACCTCGAAATTGATAAATACTTTGAGATTTATTACCTGTAGCAAGTAGGAACTTATTTGGTCTTACTAAAGATTTAAGAAGTCTGACTTGAGCAGGATCTATATCTTGATATTCATCAACGAAAAAATGATTGAACTTGATGTTTAACTCGTCTAAACTTTTTAACCGCTTTAATAAAAGATTTACTCGATGAACTAATTCACCATAATCAGTTGTTTCGGATGCATCTAAATTATCCAAGTACATTTCAGCAAAATGACCTAAGGCAATCCAATTCTCATTCTCATGTTTTATTCCAATATCGATTAACTGATCTGGGTCCATACCAAGAGATCGCATGCGAGCAAGTAAATTTCTAACTTGTCTAACAAATCCTTTTGTTTTTAAGGCGCTGATTAAATTAATCGGCCAATCAATAGATTTATCCTCAATTGTTCCTTTAATAAGCTCATTGATCATTACCTCTTGCTCGGGACCGGATAATAATCTCAATGGCGAAAATGCGTAATTCTCGACAACTAAACCTTGGTTATATGCAGCTTGCATAACAGAGTGTGTAAAGGAATGAAAAGTTGCTACTTGAGGAACTGAATAATCAGGTAATCTTCTTGCTAAATATCTACGCATCTCTCTTGCTGAATGTCTAGAGAAACAAAAAATAATTATTTTGTCTGAACTTATTCCGTTAAGTACTTTGTTAATTACAGATTCTGCTAGAACGGTAGTTTTACCAGTTCCTGCATCACCTGTTACCAGCAATGAACCTTCAGCATGATCAAGTACTTCTTGCTGGAGTGAATCAAATAAAGGTTTTTCAATATAGGGCAATGCCGTTTTTTCAAGGGTGATTTCCGGGATGCCTGCAATTGCCATATGACTACTTCACCATTGACCTACGACAAGTGTCTGGTCAGGTAAAAAATGTGAGGTATTGGTTACCCTTTTGGCCACGCTTGCCGTTACTGGTTTTGTTACTGCCCTTGGAACATTTGCTGCTCAAACTACAGCTGGATTAGATGCTGATTTGACTACTGCAACAAGAGTTTTACCAAGTTTTGTGCTCTTTGTTTTAAACACAATTGGCGCAACTTCAATAATTTTTGTTCCTGTATTAGTTGGTATTTCATTACTAACAAGAAATCGAACTCGACAATTAGTTGATGCACTTCTTGCCGCAGGATTATCGGTCTTAACTTTAGTAGCAATTTCTATTCTTGTGGTCCAAAGTAATTCTCCAAGATTGATAGTTGCCTTAACTGGTGGAATACAAACTGAAGGTGTAACACCCCTTGATCCATTAATTGCAGGATTAATTTCTTTCCTAGTAATTGCCAGAGTATTTGATAGAGGAAAACTTGGATTAATTGCCACAATCTCTGTCATTGCTTTATCATTTGCATCCTTGGTTGCAGGGCAAACAACGATTGTTACGCAATTAGTAAATATTTTACTTGGCTGGGCAATTGGGTTAGCAGTTCGTTATTCATTTGGAACACCCATAAATAGAGCATCAGTTGAAAAATTAGTTGAAGCACTTGATTCAGGTGGTTTGTTAGTTGATCAAATTGAACTTTCCTTGGAAACCTCTGAGGGAAGAATTTATCGCGCAATACTAAAAACAGGTGCCCAAATAAATGTTTGGGTTTTTGACTGGGAGCTTCAGGGCTCTGGTGTTTTGGGTTCTTGGTGGCGAGGCTTAACTGTTAAAACTTCTGGTGACTTTAGAGGAATGAGCATTAGAAGAAGAGTCGAAAGAACAGCTCTACTAACTTACGCCATTTCTGCTACTGGAGTGCGCATTCCAGAAGTTGAACTAGTTCGCGAAATTGAACCAGACTCAATCTTTATTGCTTTAGAGAACTTAAGTGGTTCATCTTTTGCTGATATAAATTCAAGAAAAATTCAAATAACAGCTTCTCAAATTGAGAAGTTTTTAACCGAT
>JBJOOK010000019.1:0-9300 GCA_046051325.1 Actinomycetota bacterium
TTCTAATTTTTATGAATTTCTCAGCTTTTGGATAACGATCATGTAATTGTTGTTTCGTTAAGAAATGTAATTTGCCCCAATGCACACGTGCGTCATATCGACCAAGAATTCGATCAACTTCTCTTAAGTATGGCCAGTAATCAACACCGGGCATTCCAGAAACTGAAACAACCAAGGTTTCTCTTTGGTAGTTTGAAGATAAGAATCCATCTTCTGATCCACATGATCTAATTTCTAATGGAAAAATACTTAAAGGTAAATTTTTTAACATGTATTCGCGCATTTCATTAATGCAATCAACAGATCTTTCTAGTGGAATAAAGTATTCGAGTTCATGAAAATTTGGTGAGTAAAACATTGGATAAATTCGGTAAGAGCGATCTACTCTTCTTTTTGGAACATCAGAAATTTGTTCTGAATCTCTTGCTTCGTTAAATACTTTCACATGACATGTGTCAGTAGCTTTTTCTCCAGGTGGAAGTTCGATGTTATACAAAGCTGCTGATTCTTCACTAGGAAACCAGAAGAAAGAAAAGTTTCTATTCTTTTTTACTCTTTCGTGAAAATTTCTCATAACATCAGAAAAAGGTTCGTGATCAATATGTTCGCGTAATTTATATTTCTTTGTAACTTGCAATTCCATACCAACCATCACACCCAACATGCCCACAGATACTTGGGCGGCGTGTAATAAGTCTGGTGTTTTTTCATTTATTTCTACAACTTCACCAGTTCCAGTAACAATTCGACAAGATCTTAGAATTGATGAAAAGCTGCCAAATTCAGTTCCTGAACCATGAGTTCCTGTTGAAATAGCACCAGCAATTCTTTGAGAGTCAATATCTCCTTGATTTCTTAAAGCTAATCCTTTTTCCCACAACGGATCTCCAAGTGCACTAATTGGAGTTCCTGAGCCAACAAATGCTCTTTGCTTATAAGGATCTACTGCTTTAATGCCACTAATTTTTTCTAAATCAAGTAACAAACCATCTGTTTCCACAATCGGAGTAAATGAATGCCCTGTAGCCATCACTCTTATATTTTGTTTTTTTTCTAAAGCTTTCTTAACTGCTTTTACGACTTCTTTTTCACTTGATGGCTGGGCATAACTTGCATACTTAAAAGTTTGATTGCCTACCCAGTTAGTCCATTTACCAGCCATGGATTTAATCTACCAACAAATATTGGTTTTAGGTTAGGGCTCTTTCTCTTCTGGAGGCCTCAAGAACTTCAGTTGCTGAGTCCAAATTGAGTAGCAAAATTCCAATGCCCACAATCAAATCTGGCCAGCCAGAAGCCCAAAACAGACTTATAACGCTGGCAGAAATAATGGCTACATTTGCCAAAGCGTCATTTCTAGCAGATAGATATGCGGCCTTAGTCAAACTTTCTTTGCTTTTTCTAAATCTAGATAACAAGTATGCACAAAAAACATTCACAACTAAAGCGCCCAGTGCTGTGAGCCCTAACGATAAAGATTCAGGTGTTACAGGATTTTGAAATTTATCCCACGCAACACTCAACACTGCAATTCCTGGAATCAGTAATAAACCTGAGAACACATAACCTAATTTAACTCTTGTTTTTATACTCCAACCAAAAGCCAACAAAATTAGTATGTTTACAGAAGCGTCTTCTAAGAAATCTATGCTATCTGCAAACAGTGAAACAGATCCAATTTTTCTAGCAATAGAAAATTCATAAAAGAAGTACATTAGATTTAACGAAGCTACAATTATTACCGTTTTCTTTAAATTAATATTTATTATCAAGATATTCCTTTAGTATTCTTAATGTTTCTTCAATGCCTTTATCTTCATTCATCTTCTGAGAAACGTCAATAACGTTCTGTTTAAATGTGAGTGCTTGGCTGATTCTTTTTGAAACATTTTTACTTCTCAGTTTTCTCAGGGGAAGTGATTTGGGACCTAATTTTTGTTTATTAAGTTTATGAGCCCACCACGGCTGATCAACAATAAATGGAACAATTACCGAAGGAGTTCCAGCTCGTAAAGCTGCATGCGTAGTTCCGATACCTCCATGATGTAAGACAACTTTTACTAGAGGAAATAAATTTGAATGAGAAACTGAATCTAGGAATAAAACTTCAGGATCATTTTTAAACTGTGGACCAACCGCTAATCCTCCCCATCCGGAAGAAATTATCACTTGCATATTTACTGCTTTACAACCTTTAATTATTTCTGTTGCAATTTTTTCAGGATTTCCTTTTTTCATAGAACCAAATCCGGCATAAACTGTAGGTTTTTTATTAACAAAATCAACCACGCTTTGGCTTAAGCTTTCGTTATCTTTTTTAAACCAAGGTCCTACCAAGTGAGTATTTAAGGGCCAATCTTTCGGTCTATCTAGAAGTGCTGGACTTGTTAAGGAAAAAGAAAAATCATGTTTTGTATTTCTTACCTTTAATTTACGTGACAGTTTAAAGGTTTCTAGAAAGAATAACTTTTCTGCAAGGACTACTCCTTTGTAGGTTAATTTGTTTAAGAAACCTAAATTTGATGTCCAAAGCCCTGCAGAAGCAAACTCCTTTGTCGGTGTCAAAATTGGAATAATCTCTACTAATCCTGAGAGTGCTCCAACAGACCTTGCTGCAATTGGAGCTGTTAAAACTGTTGGGTGATACAAAACTACATCAGGTTTTATTTCCAGTATTTGCTCTACAGCCGTATTCAAAATTTTAACTACAAAAGGTCTTACGTTTGGCAAGAAATCAAAGCTATTTTTTATAATTGAAACGCCATTTTTCTTAACAAAATACTGAATTGATCCAGGAAGTTTTAAAACGTTAAAATCTACATTTGCTAATCGAGGTTGAAATTCTTCAGTAACAGAAAGAAAAACTTCGTGTCCTAGATCATGAGCTCTTTGAGCAAAGGCAAAAAAGGGTTCAAAATCGCCACGGCTTCCAGCGGTTATTAATAATATCTTCATGGCCCTATTCCTTGGTTTTACAAAAACTTATCAGTTCAATTAATTACTTACTTGGCACCTCTGGATGAGATTAAATCTAATGGTTGTTGCGACGTTTAATGTAGCTTCTAATTACTCTATTTAAAAATAACAGCCCGACAATTGCAATACCTGCGTAAACAAGTAAGTCTAAGTATTTTGTATATTTTTCTGCTTCTTCCCATCTAGCACCAAGGAAAAATCCAAGAGATATCCAAATTGTGTTCCAAGTTGCACTACCTAAAGTTGTAAACAAAATAAATTTTGACAATTTCATTTCTGTTAAACCTGCAGGAATGCTGACCAAGCTTCTTATTAACGGAATTAGTCGACCAAAAAATACTAATTGGGCACCGTGTCTTTCAAACCAGTTAGCTGTTTTTTGTAAATCTGTTAACTTAATCCCAACATATTTTCCGTATTTAGTTACTAAAAATTCTAATCTTTCTTCACTAAATGCATAACCCATCCAGTAAAGAAACAAAGCGCCAACTAGTGATCCGGCAGTGGTAGCCAAAATAGCTGCTATGAAAACAAATCTATCTAAAGATACGTTAAAGCCAGTTAATAGCAAAATTAATTCAGATGGAATTGGTAAAACGACAACTTCTATAGCAATAAGTGCTGCTGCACCAATTAGTCCTAATTGATCAATTAAATCCACTGCAAACTGAACCATGTATTCAGAATACTTCTTTTTTAAGAAGTTTCTTCAATAAACACAGATACTTAAATTACTTTCTAGTTTGGTTTGAGGTCGATGAATTCTCTTTTCACCCTTTAATAGTAAATTTTGTAATATGAGCTCAATAAAAGATGCTGCAAAGAGTTTGCGTGACGGCTTTCTTGTTGCTTTTCCTACAGAAACTGTTTACGGACTTGGGGCCGATGCCACTAATGAAAAAGCTGTTTCAAGAATTTTTGAGATAAAAGGTAGACCGTTAGATCATCCTGTAATCGTGCACATTAATTCAACAGATCAAATAAAACATTGGACAGTTAATGTCCCAAAATATGCTTACGCTTTGGCTGACAAATATTGGCCAGGTCCAATGACTTTAATTTTAAACAGAAGTTCAAATGCCAAAGACTGGATTACTGGTGGGCAAAATACTGTAGGGATTCGAATTCCTAATCATGAGATTGCTCTCTTGCTCTTGGAAGAATTTAAGAAAATCGGAAGTGGGGCAATAGCTGCGCCTAGTGCTAATAAATTTGGCAAAGTCTCCCCAACTTCATATCAACATGTCAAGGAAGAATTAAGTGAAGATTTAAGTGCAAATGACATGATTCTTGATGGCGGCATTTCCTCCATAGGAATTGAATCCACCATTATTGATTGCACTCAAGATCAACCAAAAATCTTACGTCCTGGTTTTATAACCAATAAAATGATTGAAGAAACCACAGGTTTAATTTTGTCAGAATCAATTACAAATATCAGAGTAAGTGGTTCTTTCAAATCTCACTATGCTCCTCAAGCAAAAGTGCTGTTGGATGTAGAACCTCAACCAGGTGATGGCTTCATCGCGCTAGAAGAATTTGAAACTCCGCCTGATGTTATTCGATTAATTGCGCCTAAGAATGTTGAAGAATTTGCGCAGGATTTATACTTTGCATTTCGAAAAGGTGATGAAAAGAATTTAAGTAGAATAGTTGTCAAGCAACCTCTAGGAGATAACTTAGCCTTAGCAATTAGAGATCGATTATTGAAGGCAAGTAATAACTAAATACGTAAAAAGCCACATTTGAGCGTTGAAAGTTACAACAAGTTAACTCATTTTTTTAAGTTGGTACTGTTAAATGTGAGAAAATTTATTGCACTAATTGTCCTATTTTCATTTATGTTAACTCCTCAATCAAGCAACGCGGCGCAAATTGAACAACCTTGGGATCTTGCAAGGGTGGTTAGCGTTGAAGATGGAGACACAATCAAGGTGAGATTAGAAATTAATAAGAAGGTTAGAAATATTAGATTGACAGGCATTCAAGCATTTGAAGAAAAAACTGATAAAAATCTTCATGCTGCCTGTGGAGCAAAACAAGCAACCAAAGAACTAAAAAGATTGCTCAAAAAAGGAGACTGGGTTCAACTACGTTCTGTTAAATCAAATTCAAAAAATAGAGGTCGCCTCTATAGAAGTGTGTTTAAAGCAGATAAAAATGGTCAATACACCATTAATATTCAGACTGAACTTTTAAGAAATGGTTTTGTATTGTGGCTCCCAGACAAAATAGAGAATGCAAATAACGAAATAAACAGACTAGCTATGCAAGAAGCTGTAGATAACAGAAGAAATATATGGGGAGGAACTCTTTGCAAAAAAAGTAAAACCCAAAATATTTTATTGGGTTTAGCAATAAATCATGATGCATCTGGTGATGATAATTTTAATGTCAATGGAGAATATGTATTAGTAGAGAATGGATCGAGTTCTCCTGTAAATCTCGAAGACTGGACAATCAGAGATACAAGTCAAAGATCATTTAAATTTCCTAAAAATTCAATAATCCAACCTGGTCAAAGAATTACTGTTAAAGCTGGATTTGGAGATAACAAAAACACCGAATACTTCATGAATTCCCCAACGCCAATGTTTGAAAATATTGATAAATTTAACGGTGTTGGAGATGGTGCATTTTTGCTGGATGAATTTGGAAATTTAAGATTCTGGACTATCTATAACTAAGTGAACCGCTTTCGGGAATTGAACCCGAGACCTTTGCTTTACGAGAGCAACGCTCTACCAACTGAGCTAAAGCGGCCTGGGTTAATTATTTAGACGCGGGTAATTCGAGAACTTTTTTGTCGCGACGCTTAATTAAGTCATCAACCATTCCAATAAATCTATTGATGCTAGAACCTGGTTTTGTATCCCCAAAATAGTAATTTCTCATTGAGTCATAAGAGGTTCTATCAACTTGACCTGAAACATGATCTGAAATTAATTTATCAATATTGTTGATGTTTTCTTTAGTAATTACTGTTACTGCTTTAGAAACTGGTGCAACTTGTGCAAATTCATTTATATTACTTCTTCTATCACACATCAACATTGCACCTTGAGGCTTTAAATACAAATAGTCGATTGTCACAGCGGAAACATCAGAAACTAAAAGATCAGCCACTTGCAGGACTGGCATTGGATCTCCAGTAACTAGCTTATGTTTTGCACTTGGATCTTTAGAGTTTGCAGAATCCAACAGCGACAAAATCTTTTTGTGTGCATTAGCTATTTGAGGCTTTGGAGAAGTTGTTACTTTTGGATGGGGTTTATACAAGACAGTTGCGTTTGCAACTTTAAGCATTGCTGAAACTATTTGTTCCCCATAAACATCAACTGAGGAATAATTGTTTGCTTCCTGATCACCCTCCCAAGTTGGAGCATAAGCCAATACTTTTCTTCCAGCATTTATTTCTAATGGTTTTTGTAATAAATCTAATTGAGGTCTACCAATTACTACTTCTTTGTTTTCATCACTAACAATTAGGGCATTTTTTAATCTATCTTTTGCCGCTTGGCCTGCAACTGCGACAACGTCATAGGCATACATTTGTCTAGAAGTCATACTCATTTTGTCTGACTCACCATGATTCAAATGAACATGAAAAGCTCTTTTGGCTGCCATTGCCTGAAAGTTTGTAAATGAATTATTTACATACAAAACCACTTTGTAATTATTTGATTCAATTAAATCAGTTAAAGTAAAGAAATCATAAACAGAATTAACTGGCAAAGAAGTTAGTTTTCTTAAATGTTGAGTTGTGGGAAATTGACGACAAATAATATGTACCTTATGAGTTTTGTTTAATTCTTCATAAACTGGTAGCCATTGTGCAATTTGATAGGAACGAGAAACATCATCACCAAAATAAGCTAAAACTTCGTAATTTGTGGAATTGTTCTTAATATCTTTAAATTCTGAAATTGCTTTGGGATCATTTGCAATCCAGGCATGATAGGCAGCTCCACCCATACGACGAATGCGTAAATACCAAGGGTTGGAATCAAAGCGTCTAGGAATAATTGCCATGGTGAATATGAGCCTACTCAATATATATAGTGCGAAGATGAGCGTGAAAGACTAAAGGCACAAGAAAAGTAACTTCTTGATATCGAATGGGGCAAACATGCTGGGCATGGTTTTAGCCGCAGGTGCTGGACGTCGACTTCGCCCCTATACCGATACTTTGCCTAAAGCTCTTGTTCCAGTAGATGACGAAACCACAATCCTAGATTTAACACTAAGTAACTTTTCCAAAGTTGGCTTAAAAGATGTAGCAGTCATTGTTGGTTACAAATCACAAGCTGTTGAAGATAGAAAAAAAGATTTGGAATCAAGACATGGTGTTAATTTAGAATTGATTTTTAACGACAAAGCAGAAGAGTGGAATAACGCTTACTCTTTGTGGTGTGCCAGAGATTTGTTTTCGCAAGGTTTTCTTTTAGCAAATGGAGACACAGTTCATCCAGTAGGAGTGCAAGAAACTCTTCTTGCAAATAGAGGACCAGCAATTCTTTTGGCAGTGGACACAGTTAAAAAACTTGCTGAAGAAGAAATGAAACTAACAATTGATTGTGCGGGGAATCTTGCCAAGATTACAAAATTAATGGATCCACAATCTGCGTTTGGTGAATACATTGGTTTAACTCTTGTGGAACCAGAAGCTGCAGAAAAACTCACATCTGCTTTGGAAACTACTTGGAAGCTAAATCCAGATCTTTACTATGAAGATGGTTATCAAGAATATGTTGACCGTGGTGGAGTTATTAACCTGCAACCAATTGGTGAAGTTTCTTGGGTTGAAGTGGACAATCATGACGATCTAGCAAAAGCGAGGTCAATTGCATGTCACTACTAAAAAGAACAATTGAAACTCCCCTTTACATTGATATTCGAAAAGGTGCTCTTGATGATTTAGCAACAGTGCTGGCTGATCAAAGAGTTTCTAGCAAAGGTCATATCGCAGTAGTAATGACTGAAGGTGGAAAAAAGAAGTTTGAAGCAAGATTAAAAAAAGCAGCACCTAATGCTGATTTTTATATTTCTCCAGGAAATTCTTTAGATGATGCCGAAGCTTTAGCTGAAGACTTAAAGCCAAAAAAATATGATGCCATTGTTGGAGTAGGTGGTGGCAGAGTTATTGACTTGTGTAAATATGCTGCAACTTTGTTAGAAATTCCTATGATTTCTGTTGCCACAAATTTGGCTCATGATGGTGTTGCTTCCCCAGTAAGTATTTTGGAAAATAACGGTGGACGTGGATCTTTTGGTGTTAATGCACCACTTGCAGTAGTAATTGATTTAGATGCAATCAAGATGGCGCCAGATCGTTTTATTAAAGCTGGCATTGGAGATGTGTTAAGTAATCTTTCTGCTGTTAAAGATTGGGAATTAGCAGTAAAAGAAAATGGTGAAAAAATGGATGGCTTAGCAGCCTCCATGGCACGCATTAGTGCAGAAGCATTGTTAGGCAGAGCAGATTCCATTGGCAGTGATGATTTTCTTGTTGCACTTTCCGAAGCTTTAGTTTTGTCAGGCATTGCAATGGGAATTGCTGGAACAAGTAGACCTTGTAGTGGAGCATGTCACGAAATTTCTCACGCTATTGATTTGTTATTTCCAGATAGAACTCAACCTCATGGTGAACAAGTTGGGGTAGGAGCCCTTTTTGCCACATTCTTAAGAAATGATGAGGACAGATTCACAGAATTAGCCTATGCACTTTCTCAACATGGACTACCAATTTCTCATCACAATTTAGGTTTTAATGATGAAGAATTCACTGAAATTGTTAAGTCTGCACCAACAACTAGACCAGATCGCTTCACAATTTTGGAGCACTTAAATATGTCAGAAAATAGAATCAAAGAAAAGATTAAGGAATTTAACGACGCTATTGCGTCTATCCAAATTTAGTGATGTTCGATGTGTTCAGAAATATTTTGCTTGGCAGCTAATCCATAAACAGTCAAACTTAATAATGCTGGCACCATTAATAACCAAGCCAAAATATCTGTTCCAGTTTTTTGCATAACAATTCCCATTAATGATGCATAACAATTCCCATTAATGATGGTGAAATACTTGCTCCAGCAATTGCTGCAAACATCATAAAACCTGCAGTCCGTGGATCTCCTGGATTAATTCGTACTGCCCAAACCATTGCTGTTGGGAAAACTGGTCCACAAACAAAACCCATGATGGTAAATCCAAGTAACGCATAAGAGGTAAAACCTATAAAAAACAGGCTTAAAATAATCAAAATTGAAGAAGTTAAAACCATTTGCGTTGGAGAATATTTTTTTGCCAAAGGCAAAATAA